>JBBIHD010000129.1:0-6719 GCA_037447195.1 Nitrospirota bacterium
CGTAGGCGGGCGGCATGCCCGGAACAACTGGGCGACATGGGCGGAATAGGCAACGAGGCAACATGCTGGCGCTTAATAAACACGGAGGAAAGAACAATGACAATGAATGTACGAGGTTATGCAGAGCAAGCCTTTAGGGTCACATCTTGTATTTTGATATTTGCTCTTGAGTAGCCACCAATATATTCTTAGATTGTTCGCTCTGGTTTGCCGGGGGATCGAACACAACGCGGACAGTCTTATGGACGGATTTTTGACGACTTTCTTGAATTCAAGCATGCCATCCGGTCCCGGCAAAGCCTCAATGACGTCTTTCCAGGAAACAGTATAGGCATAAAAAGGAGAGTTATCCAATTCATAAAGATTGTCCCCGAGTCTTTTAGCCCACGGAGTTTCTGCATTTACATTGTCGCCATCTACGACTCTGAATTCTATTTTTACGCTTTCAGGCATTATTCTCCGGATAATCCCGGGGCTGAGGGGCTGAAAGCCCCTCTCGGGCACCAGGTTGAAATATCGCTATTTGGCTTCGACTTCTTTCCAGAACTCAGCGTGAGAAATGCCGCTATGCTCTTTGATCTGTTGTCGTGCGAGAGCAAGAATTTTTTTGAGTTTGGGCGAGTACGCCATCGCAAGGCGGTCCAGTTCATCTTCGTCTTCGACTGAGAGCAAAACAGCAGCAGGCCTGCCATTCTTAGTCACTACGACCGGCCCTTTTTTGCTGTCCTTTAAGAAGGTGCTGAAATGCGCCTTCACATCGGCTACAGATGCGATCTTCATAGTTTAATCTCCTTTCCGCCAATAAATATACGGTCTCGTTCTTTTTCTCCGATTGCAAGGATGTTGACCTCGTGAGCTTCCATATCAATATCGTAAAATACTCTGAACCGGTTGTCTGGTCCGAAACGCAATTCCCATTCAGCCTCAAAAGCAACTTGCCGCTTCAGGGGTTTTCGATGTATCGTTTCAATGTCGGGCTCATACTGCAAACCGCTTTCAATTGCGGTCCTGATCAACGAATAGTATTTGCGGTCGATTGTTTTAATGTGCGACTTCGTAATAGGGGCATATTTTACTGTAAATTTTGGACGCTTCGTCATGACCATAATTATAGTCACTATGTGAGGCGTTGTCAATAAGCAAAACTGCTAGGTGATGGGCGGTAAAACGGCTGAACTGTTACGAAAAGGCCGGCGCTGCTGAAGAGTTCCTGAAATTATATATGGCAAGCGACGGAAGGGGCTTGCGACGCTTGCTACAGCGCCATGCTTGCGCGGGGGTTGAGGTCGAGGCTGGAACGCTCGCCGCGTTGATAGTGCAGGTATCCGGTCAGGGCGACCATGGCGGCGTTGTCGATGCAGAGGCCCATGCCGGGAAGATGCAACTGCATCCCCTTCTTTTCCGCTGCCTCCTTCATCCGCGCCCTGAGCTCGCTGTTCGCCGCAACGCCACCGGAAACAACGATGCGCTTCACGCCTGCCTCTTTGGCGGCCTGCACCGTCTTGTCAACGAGGATGTCCACCACCGCTGCCTGGAAGCTTGCTGCGACGTTCTGTTTGTTCAGGGCCGCGTCGAGCCCCTTGTCCTTTGAGCGAAACAGGGCGATATGATTGCGCACGGCTGTTTTGAGGCCGCTGAAGCTGAAGTCAAAGCCCTCTTTCCGGCCCCGCGGGAAGGGCACGGCAGCGGGATCGCCGTCACGGGCAAGGCCGTCGATGAGCGGGCCGCCGGGGTAGCCGAGCTCCAGGAGCTTTGCCACCTTGTCGAAGGCCTCGCCTGCGGCGTCGTCCCGCGTCTGGCCCAGGAGGCGGTAGGAGCCGAACTCGCGCACGTGATAGAGGGCCGTGTGGCCGCCTGAGACGAGCAGGGCAACATAGGGATATGCAAGGTCCGGATATTCAAGGTGCGCCGCAAGGATGTGGGCCTCGCCGTGATGCACGCCGATGAAAGGGATGCCGCGGGCATAGGCAATGGCCTTGGCGGCAGAGACGCCCACGAGCAGCGCGCCGATCAGGCCGGGAGCGCTGGTCACGGCGATGAGGCCGATGTCTTCGAGCCTCACCGCGGCCGCGGCGAGCGCTTCCCGCACCACGGGCATGAGGTTCCTGAGGTGCTCCCGCGACGCCAGCTCCGGGACCACGCCGCCGTACTTTTCGTGAATTTTGACCTGCGACGAGACGATGTTCGACAGCACGGTCCTGTCCTTCAGGAGCGCGGCGGCTGTTTCATCACAGGATGTTTCGATTCCGAGAGTTATCATTTTTTATGAAAGCGTCTGGAGACTAGAGGGAAAAAAATATTTGCCGCAATAAAGCGCAAGAGACGCAAAAAAGATTGATTTCTTTGTGCTTTTTGCGACTTTTTGTGGCGAATGGATTTGAATAGTTACTTCATCAGCCTCGACACCGGCACGATCTCGATGTTCCGCTTTTTCGCATCGAGAAGCCACTTCCGGAGCTCGTCGATGGTCGCAGGGTGGGGATGGCCGATGCCGATGGCCCAGCCGCGCTTCTGCGCCTTCTGCTCCAGCTCGGCGAGCTGTGCCCTGATCGCTGCCGGGCTTTCGCTGTCGTTGTCGAGGAACACGTCGCGCCGGGCCGTGCGAAGGCCGAACTCCCGGGCCGTTGCAGCGGCCACGCTCTGGGGGCTCGTGAGGCTGTCCAGAAAGCCGACCTCCCGCTCCTTCAGCTTCAGCATCAGGAACTTCATGGCCTCCTTGTTCTCGGTAAGCGCTGAACCTTCGTGATTGTTCACCACCGCGGCGCCGGGCACGGACTCGAAATTGCGGTCCACGACAGCCACGAATTCCGCCGGCGTCATGTCGGACCGCAGCGTTCCCGGCGTTTCCGGTTTGTCCTTGTTGTTCTTCCGCTCCATGGGCATGTGCAGCGCCACTTCGCGCTTTCTGTCCGCGGCAAGGCGCGCCACTTCCCTTGTGTGGGGCAGGCCCGGCAGGATGGAAAAGGTGATGTCAGCGGGAAGCTCGACAAGCTCGCGGGCGGCCTTGAGGTCTCCGCCCAGGTCGTCGATCACGATGGCGATCCTGAGCGTTGGGGCCTCGCGAACCTTCGGCGCGGGCCTGGCAGGCTCGGCGGCCTTGGGCGGCTTCTCAGCGGGAAGGACCGGCTTCTGCCTGGGCAGGGTCTTTTCCGTCTTCTGCGCCTGGGCAGGCTGCTTTTTCGGCTCTTCCCTGCGCGTGGTCCTGTCAGGCCCCCAGAGCACGAAGATGATGGCCAGGGCAATGACCGCGATCCCCGCCAGGATCCAGCGGTCGAGGGAGGAGCTTTTCCGGGAACGTCCTTTTCCTGATCTTCGTTTAGCCATAGGTGCAGACCTTCATCGTGCAGCTGAAGCGCTGCAGGTAGTTTTGCGACAGGACAGTTATACAATATACGGGCTTAAAAAACCACAGGATTTTCGCATCACCGCATGTCCTGCCGGCGCAAAAAAAAGGGGGATAATGGCCGCTTCTTTCGGCCTTGACGGTTCGCAGAGCGGCCATTATACTGCACGTGCATCTTACGGACAGCCGGAGGGCAGCTATCATGGACTTGCTGGAAGGGATCCGCACGCGCAGGAGCATCAGGAAATTCACGGGCGAACCCGTGGCGCAGGATCGGCTGCAGGCGATCATCTCCGCAGGCGCCTGCGCGCCTTCAGGGTTGAACAACCAGCCCTGGCGCTTTGTGATCGTCACGAGCAGGGACGCGCGCGCATCGCTGGCGGCCTTCACCTCATACGGTCATATCATCGAGGCGGCCCCTGCCTGCATCGCCGTGTTCATCGACCGGACAGCCATGTATCATGAGGTGAAGGACCACCAGGCCATGGGCGCCTGCATCCAGAACATGCTGCTCGCATCCCACGGCATGGGCCTCGGCGCGGTCTGGCTCGGGGAGATCCTGAAGAACGCTGATGCGGTCCGCGGCCTGCTCGGCCTGCCGGACAGCCTGGAGTTGATGGCGGTCATAGCCCTGGGCCATCCCGCAGAACAGAAAGGGGAGGGGCAGCGCAAGCCGCTGGCAGAGGTGCTGGTAAAGGAGGTGTAGCGCGCCCCCGGCCTTCCCTCCATTGACAAGCAGGAGCACGCCGTGTTATAAACACGTACTTCGGTCCGGCACCAGAGGGCGTTCTTTTTCCCCGCGCCGGGCAGGCATTCGCAATCATTCCAAGGAAGGAAGACCACGCTATGAGCTTCGAATATGTGCAGGAGATCCCCCGGCCCAAGGAGGTCCTCGCGAGCATCCCGCTGCCCGCCGACCTGGCAGAGGTGAAGGCGAAGCGTGACCGTGACATTGCCGCGGTCTTCACCGGCAAGGACAGCCGCCTGGTGCTCATCATCGGGCCCTGCTCGGCCCACGAGGAGGACGCGGTCTGCGATTACATATCACGCCTGGCCCGGCTGCAGGAAAAGGTCAAGGACCGCATCATCCTGGTCCCCAGGATCTATACGAACAAGCCGCGCACCACGGGCATCGGGTACAAGGGCATGGCCCACCAGCCGAACCTGAATGCAGAGCCGAATATCGTTGAATGGATCAGGGCCATCCGGAAGATGCATATCCGTGCCCTGAAGGAGTCGCACCTTCCCGCGGCCGACGAGATGCTCTATCCGGGGAACTACCCCTATCTGGCCGATGTGCTGAGCTACGTGGCAATCGGCGCCCGCTCCGTTGAGAACCAGCAGCACCGCCTCACGGCGAGCGGACTGGACGTTCCCGTGGGCATGAAGAACCCGACGAGCGGCGACATGGACGTGATGTTCAATTCCGTGCAGGCGGCGCAGGCTGCCCACGTGTTCAGCTACAACGGCTGGGAAGTGAAGACGCCCGGCAATCCGCTGGCCCATGCCGTGCTGCGGGGGGCCGTGGAACAGCATGGCATGGCGATCCCCAACTACCACTACGAGGACCTCATGACCTTTGCCGCGGCCTATGAGAAGCGCGGCCTGCCGAATCCGGCGATCATCGTTGATACGAACCACGCCAACTCAAATAAAAGGTATTCTGAACAGCCGCGCATCGCAAGCGAAGTGATGTACAGCCGCAAGCTCTCTCCCCTGCTGCGCAGCATTGTGAAGGGCTTCATGATCGAGAGCTATATAGAAGAAGGCACCCAGAAGGTGTCCGATGCGGTCTACGGGAAGTCCATCACCGACCCCTGCCTGGGATGGCCGGCAAGCGAGAAACTGGTGCTGGACCTGGCGGAGAAGGGGTAGGAGCAGAGGGAAGAGGGAAGAGGGAAGAGGGATTCAAACCCTATGCGCTCTGCAGTGACGTATGGACCTTTTTGAAGCTCTACAGGACCGGAAGAGCATCCGGCGGTTCAAGGACACGCCGGTGCCTGATCACGACATTGCGCGGATGATCGACGCGGGCAGGCTCGCGCCGAGCGCGAACAATGTGCAGCCCTGGCATTTTCTGGTCGTGAAGGACCGCGCAATGCTGAAGCAGATGGCTGAAGCGGTCCGGGCCATGCTGGACCGCATGATCCCCCATGCCGAGGACGAGAAGCAGGCCCAGCGCCTTGCGGCATACAAGAGCAATTATTACGTCTTTTTCGAGAACGCCCCCGTCTGCATCGTGGTGCTGATGGACCCCTATGGCGCGTCCTCGGTCAGGCTGCTCGAAAAGATGGACTACTCCTTCGAAGCGATGGAGCGGCTCAGGCCGCACCCGGGGCTCCAGAGCGTCTCTGCGGCGATCCAGAATCTCTTGCTTGCGGCCCACGCACTGGGCTATGGCGCCTGCTGGATGACGGGCCCGCTCGTGGCGCAGGAAGCCTTCGAACAGCTCCTGGGCTACGGAAAGGAAAAGACGGCTGTTGCCCTGATCCCGGTGGGCCTGCCGGCCGAGAACCCGCCGTCGCGGGCCAGGAAGCCGGTGGATGAGATCATGAAGGTCGTCGGGTGACGATGTTCGTGAAGAGAAGGAAAAAACGCAAGAAGGAAAGCAGGAAGAAGCGTCTTTTCTTCATGCTTTGATCTGCAGTTTCTAAAGATTCAAATTCTTTTCTGAATGACAGGAATATTGAGCCGCAAGAAGTCGCAAGAGACGCAAAAACAACTCGATTTTTTTGTGCCTTTTCGCGGCCAATAGACCCTTTGAGTTTGCGGCGTCCTGCCGCCTTCAGTTCACGCAGACTTCTCAACAGGATAGCTTCGCAGTTCCTCAGCCACCTCAGCGCCCTTGGGGATGACGACGATGCCGCCGGGGCTGACGTAGAAACGGCGACGGTCCTCGTCGGGGTCGTAGCCGATCTCCGTGTCAGGCGGGATGATCACGTCCTTGTCGATGATGGCGCGCCGGATGCGGCAGTGCCTGCCGATCTCCACGTTCTCCATCAGGACCGAATCGCGTATGTCGCTGTAGCTGTTGATGCGCACATTGGGCGACAGGACCGAATTCTGCACGCGGCCGCCGCTCACGATGCAGCCCGGCGATACGGTGGAATCGAGGGCGATGCCGAGCCTGCCGCCTTTCTTTTCCTGGGCAAAGACGAACTTTGCCGGCGGGTACTGGGGGCGGTAGGTGCGGATGGGCCAGGCCCGGTTATAGAGGTTCAGGAGCGGGTCAACGCTCACCAGGTCCATGCTGGCCTCCCAGTAGGCGTCAATGGTCCCCACGTCGCGCCAGTACTTCGCCTCTTTCTTATTTTCATCCTTGAAGTCGTAGGCAAAGACCTGGCCGCTCTTGAGCATCTCGGGGATGATGTTCCTG
>JBBIHD010000130.1:0-4634 GCA_037447195.1 Nitrospirota bacterium
TCTTTGCGGCAAAACCTCTTTTGGTATTTTGGTTGCGGCTGGAGGCCGCGCTATGGTTATGGTTTATCAATTCACAGCACCGTCATACCTTGAGCATAGAAGGTCCCTGCGACGGCAGCGGTCATGAGGCAGGCAAGGGTCGCGGCAAGCAGGGCCCGAAGGCCCACTCGCGAGATGTCCCCTGCCCTCGAGGGCGCAAGAGCTGCAATGCCGCCTACGAAGATGGCAAGCGAGGCCACATGGGCAAAGCCGCACAGGGCGTAGACGGCGATAAAGGCGGACCGCGGGTCTTTCAGGGACTGGTTCGCAAGCAGCACCGCAAGGTCCTGGTAGGATTTGACCTCTGTCACGATTGCCCGTTCGCCGATGATCTTCGCGATCTCCCCGGCGTCGGACAACGGAACGCCGATGATCAGGGTAAAAGGATAGAAGAGATACCCCAGCAGTCCCGTGAGGGACCAATCGAAGTTGACGCCCAGAAGACTGCTCACCCCGGAACCGGCGTAACCGAGGACGAGATCAGCAAGAGCAACGATCCCGAGCAGCGCAAGCAGCAGGGCAATGATGCCGAGCACGAGCTTCATTCCCGCATTCGCGCCGTTGATGATCGACTCCATGAGCGTAGATTCCCTTTCATAGGACGGATGTACGTCAACACCGAGCGTCTCGGGCTTCCCTGTCTCGGGCATCAGCAGTTTGGACATCACGATGGCTGCAGGAGCGGAAAGGAGCGATGCGGAGATGAGATGGCCCGCGATGGTCGGGAACTGGGAATGCAGAATGAACACGTACAGGGCGAGCACGCTCGACGCCACCGTTGCCATGCCGGCTGTCAGGACCGTGCAGAGCTCTGAGGGCGTCATGCGCTCAATGTAGGGACGGATCGTCGTGGCGGACTCGATGCCCACGAAGATGTTGCTCGCCGCGCAGAGCGATTCAGCCCCGCTGATCCGCATGAGCCGTGTAAATCCACGCGAAAAAAGACCGATCAGCCAGGGCATGAACCCGATATAGTACAGAAGACCCATGAGGCTCGCGAAGAAGACGATGGTGGGAAGGGCCTGGAAGGCGAGGATGAACCCCAGGGAACCCTCCCCTGCCTCGTTCACTGCGCCCGGCGGCAGGGCCAGCCGGCCGAAGAGGAACCGTGTGCCTGCTGCGGCGCTGTCCAGCACTTTTACGACTACGTCATTCAGGAAGAGAAATAGCTTAGCCCCGATGGGGACAATGAAGAGAAAGACGCCGATCAAAAGCTGCAGACCCACGCCCCATATCACCACCCGCCAGTTGATCACTTTTCTGTTGGTAGATACCGTCCAGGCAAAGGCCATGAGGATGAAGATTCCGGCAAAGCTGACGAGGTTGTACATGGATGTTCGAGGTCTCCTTGAAAGAGGTCAATTTGTATTTAAATTACGCTTCAGGGCGCAGCATGAGAGGGAGCGGCAAGAGAACACACGGTACGTGCATACGAAACGAAATACTGGAATGCCTTGATGGGTTTACAAAAAAAGGCTCTTCAGCGTCTTGCCTTTCGTCTGCGGCTTGGAGCAGGTGACGCAATAGATGCCCTTGTCATCGACATGACAGGGAATCCACTGGACCTTCCCTGGCTGCTTCTGCTCGCTCA
Organism: Nitrospirota bacterium; assembly: GCA_037447195.1. Classification (GTDB taxonomy): domain Bacteria; phylum Nitrospirota; class UBA9217; order UBA9217; family UBA9217; genus GWC2-57-13. Next base: position 1,631 of record JBBIHD010000130.1, read on the forward strand.
ACCGCTTTCCACAGATGAGACAATGGGATTTTCTCGGCACAGCATAGTGCTTCATTTCTCCACCTCTTCCTGAATAACAGTATGAACCACGGTCCGTGGTAACTATAGCATAAATTATTACTGCTTGCAGGAACTCAGACACAAGACTTTGCAGTGATCTGCAGTTTTCTGATATCAGATTGTGATTGTGATCACTAAGGGAGGAAATGAGCTGATGCACTGAAAGCGAGAATGATGCGCTGCAAATCGCGGCCGCAGAGAAACAACTAATACCTGCCATGCCTTATTTCTTCAGCGGAGCGGTCAAATTTCAGGGCGCCCTTCATCCGCTTGATCTTTTCAACCCGCCTCTTCCGGAGATACTCGGAAAAAATATTGGCACGAACAGACGACCGGCGCTTCTGGAGGCGCCCCCGAACCAGTATGCCCGTTATTTCCAGAAATAAATTGATCATCCTCATAAGGACTCAGGATTTATTATCTCTACCTTTTCCACCATTGACGCCTTTATAAGCTGAATATCAGATGCAACAAGAGTTAGCTTTTCTCTTGCAGCCTTCTGGAGCCAAAGAACGGACGCCAGATGAACAAGGTCGGCGCCTTTAAGCGGATGTTTCTCTGCAAGCAGTTTGATGATTTCGAGCAGTTCATCTTGATACTCGATAATAAGCAATGCCGGCCAGTCAGCCTCAAAATTTGTTACCGCCGTTCGATACTCTTTCTCCCCGATCTCTTTATCACGTTTCTTTCTCCCGAATCCTGATAGTATCTCAGGATATGCCAATTTCGAAGTTACCGGCATTTCAGCGTTCCTGAGCAGTTCAATGACCGTCTCAGAACCTGATTCCTCAATGTATTTTTTGACAAGCGCACTGCTGTCAAAATAATACATCATCGCCGGTCCTCGATGATCATCTCTGAAACCGGCTTCCCCGTTATTTTCTGCGGCGGACTCTTGGATATCCTGGAATTGGCATTAGGAAGTCTTACCAATCCTTTGCCTGCAAGTGAGATCAGCCGCTCTTCAGCACCTGCTGTTTCTTCTATGGTTTCAAGACTATGCAGGATCGCCAGTGGCCTGCCGCGGTCCGTAACGATTACATTATCACCGCCCTGCGTAAGATTAAGATAATAGGTCAGCCGGTTTTTTAACTCCCGTACACCCACGAAATGCATGGCCCACCTCCATGTAGCTATTGTAGCCACATTATCACCTTTGTCAAGGCCTTTATGCAGAAAGCAAAAAAACGCCTCCGACAAAAGAACGCTCTTTGCTTAACATATCCTCGGCAGCATTTCCCCGGGAAGCATATCAATGATGCGGCTGCCGCCGATGGCGGTTTCGAGCAGCACCATGCCTGAAGGGTCCGGGACCACCTCGCCGATGACGGCTGTATGCCGTCCGAAGGAATGGCCTTTCATTGCTTCCACAACGGTATCTGCGCGGGCCGCGTCCAGAACGGCGATGAGTATGCCTTCATTTGCCACATAGAGCGGATCAAGGCCCAGAAGTCCGCAGGCGCCCTTCACCTGGGGAGGGATGGGAAGAGAACTCTCCTTGAGACGGATGCAGAGGCCGCACTCCAGTGCTGCTTCTTTCAGCGTCGTGGCTACACCGCCGCGCGTCGGGTCCCGCATGAAATGAATGTCCCTTGCCACATTCAGCATTGCCCGGACCAGGCCGTTCAGCGGCCGTGAATCAGTGACAACAGGAGGAGCGAAGCTGAGCTTGTTGCGTTCAGCCAGGATCGCAATGCCATGGCTGCCTATCTCCCCGCTTATGACGACTTTGTCCCCTGCCTTGATGCGCGCTGCCGCTATCTCCGCGCCCTCGCGCACCACGCCGATGCCTGACGTGTTGATGAACAACCCGTCGGCTTTTCCCTTGTTCACCACCTTGGTGTCGCCCGCCACGATGCGCACGCCGGCCTTGCGGGAAGCCTCCGCCATGGAAGCGACGATCTTCCTGAGATCAGCAAGGGGGAACCCTTCTTCGATAATGAAGCCCGCCGTCAGATAGAGCGCCTCGGCCCCGGACACCGCAAGATCGTTCACCGTGCCGTGGACTGAAAGGTCGCCGATGTTTCCACCGGGAAAGAAGAGCGGCGTGACCACGTAGGAGTCGGTGGTATAGGCAAGCCTGCCCGGCGGCAGGCCAAGAATGGCCGAATCACCCGTGCCTTCCATGCCGAAGGCCGGGCTGAAGTGTTCACGGATGAGCTGGTGCATCAGCTTCCCGCCGCTGCCATGTCCAAGAAGGATTTTGTCCATATGCCAGTACCGTAACCACGGATCAACACTGATTCACACGGATAAATAACGCCCCTCAAGTAACGAAAAAGCCCTGTTCTCGCGCAAACCAGGCGCTAAGCTCGCAAAGAAAGTCAGGCCATGAATTAAAACCAGGCCTCCAAGATTCTCCTGGTTTCCTTTGTGTTCTTTGAGGCTTTGCGCCAGACGCCTTAGCTTTTCACTCTGGTCTGAGGCGTGCTTCGGTAATAATATTCCGGACAAACAAGATATCCGTGTCTATCCGTGTTCATCCGTGGCTAACCGTTTTTCAAATCACCGTATTTGTAATAGGCCGCGCAGCTTCCTTCGGTGCTGACCATGCAGGGACCCACGGGATCGTCAGGCGTGCAGCCCGTGCCGAAGAGAGCGCATTCCGTCGGCAACTTCACGCCCCGCAGGATATCGCCGCAGGAGCAGAGTTCGGGCTCCGCCGCATCAGCAACGTCGGGTTTGAACCGGGTGACCGCGTCAAATGCTTCATACTCCTTCCTGAGCTTCAGACCGCTGTTCGGGATCATCCCGATGCCCCGCCACCAGGCATCAGCAGGCTCAAAGACACTGTCCAGGATCTTCAGGGCCTTCGGATTTCCCTCGTCCCGGACCACGGTGCGGTACTGGATCTCCACGGAAGGCTCTCCCCCGGCGAGCTGCCTGGTGATCATCAGTATGCCTTGAATGATGTCTCGCGCTTCAAATCCCGTAATGACCGCCG
>JBBIHD010000130.1:4657-6702 GCA_037447195.1 Nitrospirota bacterium
GAGACAAATTCATAAGGCCTCTTGCCGATGATGGCGCTCACGTGGCCGGGCAGAATGAACCCGTCCACCAGCACGTCGGGAGATTCGAGCAGGGCCGTAAGCGCAGGCGGGACGAGCTTATGGGCGGAAAATACGGTAAAATTGCCCAGCCCCCTCTTCTTGGCCGCGACGATGGTGGCTGCGATGAGCGGCGATGTGGTCTCGAAACCCGTTCCAAAGAACAGGACCTCCCTGCTCGGCTCCTGCGATGCCAGGTCCAGCGCATCCATGGGCGAGTAAAGCACCCGCACATCCGCCCCCCGGGACCGCGCATCCATGAGCGATCCCGTGCTTCCGGGAACGCGCATCATGTCGCCGAAGGTCGCCAGGACAACGCCGGGCGTCTTCGCAAGAGCGATGGCTGTATCCACGTCCCGCACCGAGGTGACGCATACGGGGCAGCCGGGACCGCTCAAAAGGCTGATCGCCTTCGGGATCACATCGCGCACGCCCTGCCGGAAGATCTCGACAGTGTGCGTGCCGCAGACCTCCATGAGTTTGAGGGGACGGTTGATCGTCTGCATGAGGGTATGGAGTTCTTCAAGCATCGGTTTCATAATTTGCCTGCTGTATCCTCTCACCCTGGGGGAGAGGACTGAGGTGAGGGGGCTGTTTTCCGAAGCATGCATCCCCTCACCCTTCCCTCTCCCCGGCGGGGAGAGGGTTTTAATAATCAGCGCTTCTTCAACCGTTCCCGCACGATATAGGCCTGCCCCAGGGAGATGCAGGCATCATTGCAGGGAACCTGCCGGTTCGTGTACACCCGCATACCCGCCTCTTTCAGCATCTGCGCCGTCCTTTCGAGCAGATAGACGTTCTGGAAGGTCCCGCCGCTCAGGGCCACATTGGTGGTCCTGAACCGCAGGCTCAGAATCCTGACCATGCTAACGATCGCCGCAGTGATCGTATTATGGAATTTCGTTGCTATGATGCCGCGGTCCCGTCCGGCCCTGTGCTCTTCGATGATCGCACGAATGGTCCCCGCAAAATCTATGATAGTATAATCGTTCTCGCTCAGCAGCGCAAAGGGATACTCGCTTTCGATATTCTCCTGCACATGGGACTCCAGGGCCATGGGCGCCTCGCCCTCAAAGGTGTTCCGGTCGCAGATGCCGAGGATCGCGGCAACAGCATCGAAGAGCCTGCCTGCGCCGGAGGCAAGGGGGGAAAGCTCCCGGGACCGCGCGATGCCGGCCGCCTGCCTCACCGCTTCCTCGCCGTAGCGCCCGAAGAACCCGATCCCGTTCAGGTGATCAAAGGCATTGTCTCCTGCCGCGTCGAGGACCATGCTCACCGCCGTTCGCCAGGGCTCGTTGATGGCCGCCTCGCCTCCGGGCAGGGGGATGTATTTGAACTGGCCGCAGCGTTCGAATCCCTGGATATCGGCCACCATGAACTCGCCGCCCCAGATATTGCCGTCAGTGCCGTACCCCGTGCCGTCCATGGCCACGCCGATCACCGGGCCGGCGAGCCCCCGCTCGGCCAAGACCGACCCGATATGGGCATAATGATGCTGGATGCCGTACAAAGGCAGTGCGGAGTGCGGAATGGGGAGTGCGGAATAATGAGAATCTTTTGTATTTACTCCGAACTCCGAACTCGGAACTCCGAACTTTTCCATCGCCCACTTCGTCGAGAGATACCCCGGATGCAGGTCATGGACTATGGCCACAGGATCAACGCGGTAGACCTGCTTCAGGTTCTCAAGGCATTCCTCGAAGAACCGCAGCGTCTCGAAATTCTCCATATCGCCGATATGCTGGCTGGGGATCGCAAATCCGCCCTTGGTGAACGTAAAGGTATTCTTGAGATCAGCCCCGCAGCCCAGCACTTCGGGCCCTTCACCGCTCAAGGCGATCGGCTCCGGCGCATACCCCCGGGAGCGGCGGATGAACATAAGTTCTGAGTCAGAACCATTCCGCATTCCGAATTCCGCACTCCGCACTCGCAGGACCGAGTCATCAACACGCATGAAGATGTCCCGGTCATGGAGCAGGAACCCGTCA
>JBBIHD010000131.1:0-4479 GCA_037447195.1 Nitrospirota bacterium
GAGGGTCTTGATTTTGACGATTTCTGTAATACAGTTATTCATTTTGACGGGCATTATAATCCTGCCGTTATTGATCAGAGAAATGGACGAGTTTACAGAGGAAACAATCAGCATAGAGATATTTCTGTAATTCATCTTCTGCTGAATGAAACCTATGATCAGAGGATGAAGTTTATTGAACAGGAAAAAAGAAAGCTAAAGAACTTTTATCTCGGCGATGCCGATTTAGATCAGATATTAGAGAAGATACTGGGTGAAAATCAAAAAATCAAAAGTGAATATCTCGGAAAATTGAAAGGCTTTAAGATCGACTTAGAACCGCGTGTCGGTCACCTAATTAATGAACTACATAAAGAGCTCTGAGCTTATGGAGCACTAGTCCTTCCGGGTTATGATGTGTAAGAGAACTCTCGCCCTCGTCGTGCCCACATAGAGCGTCGCAGGGCTGCAGGCCGGTAGCTTGCCGTCAATGCCGCAAAGAATCACGACATCCGCTTCCAGACCTTTGTATGCCTGGATCGTACCGAATCGAACCTTGCCTTTGTCGTCAGTCGTCGAGGTGGTGAGCAGCCCCTCCTTGTCGAACAGGTCTTTGATCATCAGTTTGTTTCCATTGAAAAATGGCCTTGCAATTTAAAATGTAATCTTTTAATATACAGACATGATTTATCGTGCGCTTCAAAGCCTCGTGGAGGGCTCACTCCGGAAATACCCCGTGGTGGGGATCGTCGGATCACGCCAGACCGGCAAGACCACCCTCGCGAAACAGCTGCAAAAGAGCATCAAGCGCAGATCCGTGTATCTCGATCTTGAACTGCCGTCCGATCTGAACAAGCTTCATTCTCCGGAGCTGTATCTGCAGCCGATGTCGGACCGTCTGGTGATCATCGATGAGATCCAGAGGATGCCGTCGCTGTTCCCGCTGTTGCGCGCTCTGGTGGACCAGAAGAGGATCGGCGGACGCTTTCTGATCCTCGGTTCGGCCTCGCCTGCGCTCATGAAGCATGCGTCGGAAAGCCTGGCAGGGAGGATCGTCTACCACGAACTCGCGCCGCTCTCGCTTCTTGAAACAGACTATCAAAAGGAAGATCGTCTTTGGCTTCGCGGCGGCTATCCCTCCAGCTATCTCGCAAAGAGCGACACGGACAGCCTTGCCTGGCGGGATTCCTTTATTCGCACCTACCTGGAAATGGATCTGCCGCAGTTAGGCATTCGTGTGCCGTCACCGCAGATCAGACGATTCTGGACCATGCTTGCTCATTCGCACGGCCAGCTCTGGAACGCGAGCAAAATAGCGGGAAGCCTCGGCATAACCGCGCCGACGGTCAAGCACTATCTCGATATTCTTGAGGAGACATTCGTTGTCCGTGCGCTGCAACCGTGGTACGCCAACGTGAAGAAGAGGATGATCAAATCGCCGAAGGTCTACATCAGGGACACCGGCCTTCTGCACGCGCTGCTTCGTATCGCAACGTTGAACGACCTTCGGGCGCATCCGGTGGCGGGCAGCTCATGGGAAGGACATGTCGTTGAACAGCTCCTGGGGCTTCTGCCCAGGGATTGGCAGGCTCATTTTTATCGGACGAGTGATGGCACGGAGATTGATCTTCTGCTTCATGATCACCGCAACAGGCCGATCGCGGTCGAGATCAAGCTTTCAGCGACACCGCAGGTCACGAGGGGAATCCGGAGCGCAATGCAGAGTTTATCTTGCAAAAAAGGGTATGTGATCTATCCCGGCAAGGACGCATATCCGCTTGGTGAGCATGTCAGCGCCATCCCGCTTGATGTTATCGAGGAGATACTCGATTAGTAAACGAAAGTGCTCGGAACGCACGGCTCCAGCCCCTATCCGAATATTTGGTTCGTCACTGCTTCTTCTGTATCACCTGCAGCATCGCCCGCGCCCGCGTCGCTCCCACATAGAGCGTCGCGGGGCTGCAGGCGGGCAGCTTGCCGTCGATCCCGCAGAGAATGACGACATCGGCTTCAAGTCCCTTGAATGCCTGAATGGTTCCGAAGCGCACTTTGCCTGTGCCATCATTAGTAGCGGTCGTAAGAATACCGTCCTTCTCGACCAGGTCTTTGATCAACAGGTGGTCGCTTGAATATTTGTACGGTGAGAGAACAACGATGCTCTCGGCAGCAACCTTACCTTTGCCGATCAGCTCCTGAATCATGCTTCGAAGAAGAGGCGCTATCTCGCTCGCGTCCTTGTATGTCTTGACCACGGGCGCCAGACCGGCTTCCACGGCATAGGTTCCGGTTCCAGAGAGATTCCCGAGTTTCAATGCATAATCTCCGATAGGCCTTGTGTTCCGCACATTCACATCGAGCACGACCGGCTCTGCTTCGAAGGGCGGGGACCATGGCCGTTCACCGGGAAAGATGCACTGGTTTTTATCAAAGAAGACGTAGAACGATTTATCATCCCTGCCGAGTGCTTCAAGCGCCACCCACCAGTCCGGCTTGAAATCAAATGCCTCGTCAACGATCAGCGTATCATATCTATCCTCGATGAACTGTGTTGCCTGGTACAGCAGCTCCGGGCAGACACTGTCGAAGAACTTCACCTGCGCATCCCGCTCTTTCGGGACCTCGAACGCGATTCCATGTTTATTGCACAGGGTCTCAACGAGCTTGTGGAAGTTCAGAACATCCACGGGTAGAGATTCACTGAATTCCGCTGCGATGTGGTCAGCCAGGTTCTTGTTGAAGCAGGTGAAGAGCACCTTCTTGCCGGCGAGTGCATGCTCGCGCGCGAGTTGAACGGCCAGCACTGTCTTGCCTGATCCCGCGCATCCCTCGACCAGCAGCCGTTTCTGCTTTCGCAGAGCATTGATGATGCTGATTTGCTCCTTGACCGGCTTTATGAACCGGTCTCGCAGCTCTCCGATCCTGACCCCGAGCGGTACGATCAGGTTCACCTCGGGAGCAAGGGTTCTGACGAGAATCTCCGCCTGTTGAGGCGACCATGATTTCGCATTCGGTCTTGCCTGAGTCATCAGCGATTTCAAGTGCTGCCCTGTGTTGCGCGCGTGGCGGGAGTCGAGGATGAAGGAACCATTCGGCACATCAGGCGGGAGGGGCGCGGTCCAGGTGAGATCAGGGAACCAGACCGTATAGGTCAGCGCGGTTTCTCTCAGGGCTTCGCGGCCGAGGGGCGTCCGGGCGAGCTTATCGCGTACAGCGATCATATTCCTGCGGGACTGCGAAAAGGGCGATAATCTCATGGGCATTCGCGTGCCATCCATGAAGCTTTCATGGAACCACTGCCCGTTCTCGCAAATAACTCCACCGCTCTTTATCTCGATGCAGAGTATGCCCAGGTCGGGGTGAAATAACACTACGTCGGCCTCGCCGATACGCTCGCCGTCATGCCGGTCCAACTCCCGCCACTCAAGGCTGTGGAAGACGGTCCACTTGTCATCGAGATTGCTGAGCGCATCAAGGACCGCACGTTCGGCTTTCCGGCCTTCGGTCTTCGGCGTCTCGTCGTCGGAATAGTAGGGAGGGATGAATTTCGCCATGGCTATTGGTCGCGGCGCCTACTTATGCCGTTTCTTCTCATGAAATGAAGGATACATGAGTCTACGGCTCACAAAGGAGGATGAAAACCCCTCACCCGCCCTCTCCCCTCGGGGGCTGGGGATAAAAATGAGGGGGATTTTCAGGTGAAATGATAAAGGAGTGGTGCCGGCGGTCGGAATCTCACCCCGATACTCGGGATGTCGCTTTATTTAGTGTTCACGATAAATCTTGAGACTGAATGTGCTCCACGCGCTAAAACAGCTTGTTTCACGAGAGGGCCGGCCCCCGAAAGCGGGGAAAAATTGGAAATTGAAAAGTGCAAATTGGAAATTGCAAAGTAAAATAATATTGGTGCCGGCGGTCGGAATCGAACCGACATGGAGTTGCCCCCGGAGGATTTTGAGTCCTCTGCGTCTACCAGTTCCACCACGCCGGCACGGGACGAATGTACACGAAAGCTTTGCTGCCTGTCAAGGGGAAAGGCGGCGGGACCTGCGCCCGAAGCCGGCGAAGCCGCTCTCTGCGGGCCCGAGGGTCCCTGCCCTGCGCAAGACCCCGCAGCGCGCCTCGTTCCCGCTGTTTAGATTAAGTATTGCATCTTCCGGCAGGCGTTTGTATAATGGTATGCTATGCTTACGGGCTACAATACGGACTTCAAGTTCCAGGGGAAGATCTACCATATCCAGACGGAGGACGGCGGGCTGGGCAGCCCGAATATCACGTCCCTTCTGTATTACGGCGGCGCGATCATCGGTTCACGGAAGACGAGCTACGCGGACATCGTGAAGGCCGACTGTCTCGACGAGGTCGTGCGCGAGCTCATGATGGAGCAGCACAAGCAGGTGATCCGCGATTTCATGCAGGGCAAAATCGAACTGCAGAAGCCGCCGGCCGCCGCCCCTCCCGAGGCAAAGCCCGCCCCCGCAGCAGCGGCCCCGGCCGCGAAAG
>JBBIHD010000131.1:4503-6678 GCA_037447195.1 Nitrospirota bacterium
CCCCCTCCCCCCCCTCCTGCAAAGGACGTAAAGGAAAAGAGCCTGGACGAGGTGATCCTCGATTTTCTGGCCCAGGAAGAGAAGGCGCGGTCGCGGAATAAATAACGCCGCCTGCGGCTGCAGCCGGTCCAGGACGGTGCCGCGGACCATCAGTTCCTTGCGCCTGACCGCCGAAGGCCGCGGCAGGCATTTGTTATTATCGAGCATGTTCTGAGGAGGATAGTGCATGGCAGCTACGGAGACGCAGTTAAAGGACCTGGGCGAGAAGGCCCGCCGCATGCGGATCGACATTCTGAAGATGCTGAACGGATGCGGTTCGGGCCACACGGGCGGGAGCCTGTCGTCGACGGACATAGTGACGGCCCTGTATTTTTACAAAATGCGATACGATCCGAAGAACCCCGGCTGGAACGGCCGTGACCACTTCGTGCTGTCCAAGGGGCACGCCGCGCCGATGCTCTATGCAGCGCTGGCCCATGCGGGCTTCTTCGAGGAGGCCGAGCTCTGCACGCTCCGGAAGCTGGGGTCCCGGCTGCAGGGCCATCCGGACAGCAAGTATCTGCCCGGCGTCGAGATCTCGACAGGGTCCCTCGGCCAGGGCCTGTCCGTGGCCAACGGCATCGCCCTTGCCCGCAGGCTGGACAAGGGACAGAACCGCGTCTACGCGCTGCTGGGCGACGGCGAGCTGCAGGAGGGGCAGATCTGGGAAGCGGCCATGACAGCGGCCCATTACAAGCTGGACAACCTCTGCGCACTGGTCGACAACAACGGTCTTCAGATCGACGGCCCCGTGGCGAAGGTCATGAACGTCGAACCCATCACGGACAAATGGCGGGCCTTCGGCTGGGAGGTCATGGACGTTGACGGCCATGATATCGCAGCGCTCTGCGGGGCACTGGACCGCGCCGAGACCGTGAAGGGCAAGCCGGTCTGCATCGTCTGCCGGACCGTGAAGGGCAAGGGATGCACGCTCTTCGAAGGGAAAGTGGAGTTCCACGGCACGACACCGTCGAAGGAAGAGCTGGAAGTCGCCATGAAGGAACTGGCTGGAGCAAAATGCTGAGACAGGGGGACACGGAGACGCGGGGAAGGAGATGTCTTTCAGCCCACATTTCCCTATCACCCCGTCACCGAGTCGCCGCGTCATTATTTATCTAGGGGGGTAACGTGACACAGAAGATCGCAACAAGGGACGCCTACGGCGACGCGCTGGTCAATCTCGGGAAGAAGCGGGGCGATGTGGTGGTGCTGGACGCCGACCTGTCGGGCTCCACGAAGACATCGAAGTTCGCAAAGGCCTTTCCCGACCGGTTCTTCAATATCGGGATAGCCGAGCAGGACATGATGGGAACAGCGGCAGGACTTGCCGTGGGCGGCAAGCTGCCCTTTGTGAGCACCTTTGCCGTGTTCGCCACCGGGCGGGCCTGGGAGCAGGTGCGCCAGTCCATCTGCTATCCCAACCTGAACGTCAAGGTCGTGGCGAGCCACGCCGGCGTCACCGTGGGCGAGGACGGCGGCTCCCATCAGTCCGTCGAGGACATTGCCGTCATGCGGGTGATCCCGAACATGACGGTCATCGTGCCGGCCGACGGCATCGAGACAACGCTGGCCATCGAGGCGGCCGCCGAGATGAAGGGGCCCTGCTACGTGCGCGTGGGGCGGAACAAGGTGCCGGTCATTTTCGGGCAGGACTACAAGTTCACCATCGGCAAGGCCCACGTGTTCCATGAAGGCAAGGACGCGGCCATCATTGCCTGCGGCCTCATGACCGCCGAGGCGCTCGCGGCGCGGGAACTGCTTGCCGCCGAGGGGATCAACGCGGGCGTGATCAACATGGCGTCGATCAAGCCGCTTGACCGGGACGCGGTCGTTGCCGCGGCCAGGCGGTGCGGCGCGATCGTCACGGCCGAGGAGCATTCCATCATCGGCGGGCTGGGCGGCGCCGTTGCCGAGGCCCTTGCCGAGACAGCGCCCGTGCCGATGGTCCGCATCGGCGTGCAGGACGTCTTCGGCACCTCGGGGAGCGGCGAGGGGCTGCTGAAGCATTATGGCCTGTCCGCTGCGGACATTGCGGCTGCGGTGAAAGAGGTCATTAAGAAGAAGACTCTGAAATCCTAAGTTTGATGACCTCGTAAAAAGTCAAAATCCACCACGGAGACACAGAGACACGGAGAA
>JBBIHD010000132.1:0-6655 GCA_037447195.1 Nitrospirota bacterium
TCGATTTTATCAGACGTTCCTGATTTTATCCGCGTCCAAATGCTCTTTATAGGTTTATCCGCATGTATCCGCGAAGATCAGCGTCCAACTGCCTTTATCAGGATAAAAGAGGCCACGGCGATGCGCCGTGGCCTCTCTCTTGTCTCCTGTCGCTTGTTCCTTGCCTTACCCCTGCCACTCATGCAGCGAGTTCTTCACCTTCGTCATCATATCGCGGCTGAATTCCTTGATCCCGTGGGCATCGCGCGCATGGACCGCCACGCCGTCGGCGATCAGGTCGGGGGTCTGGGCAATATACCGGAACCGGCATTCCGGCCCCAGATCACAATTGTATTCCTTCAACGTCAGCTTCTCGGCCGCAGAAGCATCGATTGGCGCGGGATTGCTGAAAGCGTTCTTGATCCTTCCCACCATGTCGGACGAGACCGCCTTCATGCCGTGCACGTCACGCAGATGTACGGCAGCCATGTCGGCCAGCAGTTCCTCGGTCCTGGCGATGTGCTTCCAGGAGCATTTATTCCCGAGACTCTTGCATTTGAACTCTCTCATGATCGCACCCCCTTAGATGAATATACGGTAATGTCGTCGTTACTTAGAGTATACCATGATGCCGAAAGAGACACTCGTATAAAATAAGACTTTATTCGTATGGTTTTAGATAAATCTGCCTGCCGACGGCTCACAAAAAAAGGACGGCGTCTCCGCCGTCCTTATAGTAGCTGATCTCATGTCCTATCGCTGCCGGGGCAGCAAGATCATCTGGCTTTCTTCAGCGTTTTTTCCGGCTGCTTGTAGTGCCCCTTGTGCCTGCCCCGATCATCCTTGATCACGATACAGCCTGTGGCCGCGACCAGCATGAATACGAGGACCGCAGCGAGCGCAATGCGGTTTTTTTTCTGCATGGCTCTGTTCTCTCCTTTCCGGCTTGCGTGGTATGTCGCTTACAATCCACCATACGAATGAAGGCCTGAAAGAACAAGATTCACGCCGAGATAAGTAAAGATCACCGCCATGAAGCCCACGGCGGATATAACGGCCATCTGCGTGCCCTTCCAGCCCCGTACAAAGCGGGCATGGAGGTAGAGGGAATAGACGAACCAGGTGATCAATGACCAGGTCTCCTTCGGGTCCCAGCTCCAGTAGGTTCCCCAGGCGCTGTTGGCCCAGATGGCGCCCATGGCAAGGCCGCCCACGCCGAAGAGCAGCCACCCAATGGCGATCATGCGGTATGTGAGATCATCCAGATGTTCGGGCGCCGGCAGGATCTGCCTCAAGAGGGCCCGCAGTTTGAGCCCCTGGGACCAGACAAGAGAGAAGATGCCCAGCACGCCGGCCCAGCACAGAACGACGACGACCCGCGAGGAACTCAGAAAGGTCGATTCGAACATATGCTTCTTGAAGGTCTCCTCCGCGGGAAGGTGCCGGCCCAGGAACAGCACATAGTCCAGACCCATGAAGAGCAGCATGCCGCCAACGAGGGCAATGCAGAAGGACCAGAAGAGATAGACCTGCGACCGGTTCCTGGCGCCTGCAACGACCAGGTAGGTGAACCAGGCAAGCAGCAGAACGCCAACGCCCATCCAGAAGGCGACCTTGGCGCCCATGCCCGACAGGACATATCCCAGTGCGGCGACTGCGGCGATGACGCCCAGGGCGGCATAGAGGTTGCCAATTGGTCCGCGGTCTTCCGTATCAACGAGCAGATAGAGCACGCTGACGGAAAAGGCCACGGCGAACATGGCATAGCCGATGAAGCTGAGCAGCACGTGATAGAGGAGCCAGTCGCTCTGCAGGGCCGGGACGAGCGGCGAGATTTCCGTGCTGATATCCGCCACGTTGATGAAGGCCAGGGCCAGGAAGGCAACAGGCAGGATAAAGGCGCCGAAGGCGCGGGTCTTATACCGGTACTCCACGACCAGGTAGACGAGCACCGTGCTCCAGGTGAAGAACACCAGGGACTCGTAGAGGTTGGACAAGGGGACCCTGCCGATCCCGAGTTTGTACGATTCGATCCAGCGCAGCGCCAGGGCCAGGGTCTGGATGGCGAAGCCGGCGTAGGTCGCTGCCGAAGCCGCCATGCCAACCCCTTCCTTCTTGAAGATAAGGAAGCTGATATACAATATCATGGCGACGAGATAGAAAAGCGTGGCAAAGGTAAACAACATCGAGCTGTCCATTGCATCCCTCCGGGCCGGTCTGCGGGCCCCACTCAGAATATTATTTCGAAAGCTCCTCGACGAGCGCATTCACCTGGCGCTCCAGAGCCAGGCGGTTCCGGTTCGCTGTCGCGGCCACGGTCACGACTGCCTGGCCCTTCCGGTCCTGGATCCTGATCCACAGCTTCCGATGGGACCCGAAGAAAGCGTAGATCGGCCCGATGCAGAGCAGCGCGAAACCGGTGTACACGATCCACACGCCCGGATCTTTCGTCACCTGCAAGCCCGTGTACCGGGCGCCCCAGTAGTCGACATAACTGATCACATAGCCTTCAGGCAGATAGGGCTCGCCCTGGTCCACTTTCAGCACCGCCGTCGTATACAGGGGCTTCTTCCCCTGGTATATCTCGAGCTCCACGGTCGGATTCACCAGTTCGTTGTTCCGCGACTGGAAATACCGGACCTGGCCCGTCGAGGGATGGCGCGCTCCGAAAGCGGCAATGCCGAGGGCCTTGATCGTGCGGTCGATGGAGCGGACGTATGCTTCTCCGCCCGGATCGACCACCACCATCTCGCCTTTTGACTCGCCGCTCTTGGGCCGCACATTCAGCACGATCTTGCCGTTCACCCCGGGGATCGTCCCATAGCTGGACTGATAGAAGGTTATGCCCCGGTACTTGAGGGGATCGTTCACCTCGATCCGCTTGTCAAAGAGCTTGGCGCCCTGGAGATTGAATACGGTCAGTTCGCTGTGGTACTCCGATGGCATGCCCGTGGGGCCCGAGGGGCCCTGGTAATAGTCCACCTCAAAATCATTGCACCGGACAAAGAACCCCAGCGGCAGGGCCGAAACGCCGTTCCGCGGGTCCTGGATCACCGAGCTCTTGCTGATGCCGAGAACGGACATGAGCTTGTCCCACATGGGCTCGTTGCGGAGATACACGACCTGTGAATGCTCGCCCTCGCCCAGGTTCAGGAAGCCCTTGAACCCGAAGAACGCCCCGATGAGCGCTCCCACGAAGATGAGAATGATGCTGATATGGGTGATGTAGACGCCCAGCCTGCTGTAAGCGCCCTTTTGCGAATAGAGCTGGACCATGCCCGGGCTGGTCGTTGACAGGAACCGGTAGCGCCGTGCCTGGAGGGCCTGGACCGCGCGCGCCTCGGCCTTGTCCGCATTGCCCTTGAATTGAATTTCCTTCTTGAACGGCACGGCCTTGAGGGCCTCGTCGTCAATGGGCTTCAGCGGGGCGCGAATGGCGCTCCAGGCGCTGGGAAAGCGCTCCAGCGTACAGACGGTGAGGTTGGCGGTGAACAGGAACAGCAGCAGCACGAACCACCAGGAATGGTACATGTCGAAGAACCCGAGGAACTCGAAAATGTCCACCGTGGCCGCGCTGTATTCCTGCAGGTATTGTTCCACAGGCTGGTTCTGCTGGATCACCGTACCGATGATGGAGACGATGGCAAGGATGATCAGCAGCACAACGGCAAGTTTTACTGAGGAAAAGAACTTCCAGACTCTTTCCGAGACAACCTCGACGACGCCTTTTTGGGTTTCCAAGACGACCCTCCCCCGAATACGATCCTGTTCAGACAAACAAGGTTTGGTAAAGTAACATAGTAAATCCGACGCTGTCAAGAGATATCACCGCTTCTCAGCACGCCCTGTTGCTGCCGCGGCAGCGCGACGGGCATGAATAAAGGTCTTTACTCTGCACCGGCTTTTTTGGTATGATTGCCGAACGTCCGCGAAAGCAGCAGAGCGGGCACAGGGCATGTGACCATCGAAAGGACCGGGCATGAGAAACAACATCGTATCACTGGGGGCCGACGAGCTGAAATACGAGATCCGCGAGATCGTCGCCGTTGCAAAGGAGTTCGAGAAGCTCGGCAGGACCATTATCTGGGAGAATATCGGCGATCCCGTGCAGAAGGGCGAAAAGATACCTGCCTGGATGAAGGAGCTCGTGATCGAAGCCGCCCGGGAGGATTCCACCTACGCCTACTCGCCGACCAAGGGGCTCGACGCCACGCGGGAATTCCTCGCGAACCTTGCCAACGACAACGGCAATGTGCGGATCACGAAGGAAGACATCATCTTCTTCAACGGCCTGGGCGACGCGATCAGCAAGATCTACGGCCAGCTCAAGCGCGAGTTCCGCGTCATCGGTCCGAGCCCGGCCTACAGCACCCATTCGTCGGCCGAGGCATCGCACGCCGGAGCGGAGTATCTTTCCTACTCCCTCGACCCGCAGAACCTGTGGTACCCTGACCTGGACGATCTCCGCATGAAGGTAAAGTACAATCCGGCCATCTCGGGCATCCTGGTCATCAACCCCGACAATCCTACAGGCGCCGTCTACCCGAAGGAGATCCTGCAGGACATCGTGGCCATCGCGAAGGAGTACGACCTCTTTGTCGTCTGCGACGAGATCTACATCAACCTGACCTTCAACGGCAAGAAGGCGGTGCCTCTCGCCTCGGTCATCGGCGATGTCTGCGGCATTTCCATGAAGGGCATCTCCAAGGAGCTGCCCTGGCCCGGGTCCCGCTGCGGCTGGATCGAGGTGTACAACGCCACGCATGATCCCGTCTTCACCAAGTATGTGAAGAGCATCCTGGACAACAAGATGCTGGAGGTCTGCTCCACCACGCTCCCCCAGAAGGTGATCCCCCGGATCCTGGGCGACAGCCGGTATCCCCAACATATCAGCGATCGCAACAAGGCCTACGAAAAGCGGGCCAACATCGCCTATGATCTCCTGAAGGACATCGGCGGCATCGTGGTGAACCGGACGAACGGCGCCTTTTACATGACCGTGATGTTCGAAGAAGGCGTGCTGAACGACCGGCAGACGCTGCCCGTCAAGGAAGCCCCGATCCGGGAGTATGTGGACCGCCTGACACGGGGCGTGGCGCTGGACAAGCGCTTCGTCTATTACCTGCTGGCCTCCACGGGCATCTGCGTTGTGCCGCTCACGGGCTTCAACTGCGGCCTCAAGGGCTTCCGCGCAACCCTGCTGGAGTCGGACGAGCAGCGGTTCAGCGAAATTTATCGCGCCCTGCGGGACAAGATCATCGAGTATCTCAAGAGCGCCTGAATGGCACGAGCGCTCTTGACAGACCGGTCGATCAGCGCTATTAGTTGAAATAGCGGACCGGAAGCGCTGCGGATTTAACCACTTGTTCTGTTGAAGTTTCTGCGTTTTATGGCATTGCGAGTGGCTGACCTGAGTAATTACATTTACCTATTCCGGTCAGGATGGAGGCCCTTGCTATGAGACGGATGATCTGTTTTCTGGGCGGCGCGGTATTGTCCCTCTTGGTTATTACCTCCACGGCCCTTGCCTGGGGCCCGGCAACGCACGCCTACCTCGCGGACCAGCTGGGCAAAAAACGGGGAGTGAAGAATGCCCTTGACCTGTACGGCAGCATGGCCCCGGACCTGTTCAGCCTTCAGTTCGGCTCTCCCTTTGGCTCGAACCTCTATCTGCAGACCCACTTCAAGTTCATGAACATCTGGGACCGGGCCCGGTCGGGCAGGCAGAAGGCCCTGGCCGCCGGATTCGTCAGCCATAACGACCTCTGGGGCGCTGACTCCACGGCGCATCATGCCAGCCGGACGCTCAGCCCTGCGGAAGGATACGTGGTCACCAAGGCCAGGGCGCTCGCTGCCGAGGCGCCCCTGCCGGAAGGACTCGGCATCCCCGCTGATACTGCCGGAGAACTGTATCATGTCTTTGTCGAAGCAGGCGTTGATGTGCTGACCCGGCGCCTCGATCCGCTCCTGGTGCAGAAGATCACCCGGGCCGCCCTGGCCCGAAACTGGGGGTTCCCCTACCTGCTTTCGCGGGCCTATGCAGCGGACCTTGCCGTGTACTACGGCACTGAGGACCTGGCGCGCCGTGCGATCTTCGCCGCTGAAGCGCACTTCCGCAAGTCGATGATGCTCTATGGCATGGCGCTGGCCCAGGATGAGGCGACAGCCGTTGAGCTCCTTGCCGAAGAGCTTGCCGATCTTGCCGAAGGCTTTCTCGCGGGCCGCGGCGCCGCGCTGCCGCCCCGCGAAGTCGTCCACCAGATCATCTCCCTGGAAATCCAGCGGGCCATGGCGCTCTGCGCCCCTGATTTCGAGAAAGAACTTGCCGGAACAATAGCCTCCATCGACCAGCAGCTCATTCTGAACAACATCGCCGACTGACCCTGACCCGAACAAGCCGGAACCAATACGTGCCACCCCCGCTCCGCATCTATGTCAATTGGATGCTGGACGGAGAAAAACTCAACGGCACAAAGAAAATCAAAATCGATTGGCCGCCCCCGCTCCGTCTCATATTGTTGTAGATGCGGGACGGAGGAAGAAGCACAAAATACACAAAGAAACCCTTTCCAATTTGCGTTTCTTGCGCTTTTTTGCGGCAACTATTCTTTCCATTTTGAATCAGCATTGTCCGGTTACGTTTTTGCAGATATAACATGTTGAGCAGCAGAGTCGG
>JBBIHD010000133.1:0-3018 GCA_037447195.1 Nitrospirota bacterium
TCTTGTTCCAGTATACCACGGACAGAAGGGAGGATGCGACGGAGGTCTGCGCTCAGAAGGTATGGCCGATGCTGAAGTGAAGTTCACCGGGAGCTTCGCCGGCCTGGCGGTTGATCTTCTGGCCGTAGTCCAGGCGAAGCGGGCCCACGGGTGTATTGTATCTGATGCCCGCGCCGTAGGAGGCCTTCAGGTCTTCAAGGTCGATGTGCCGGTCGGCCCAGACATTGCCTGCGTCGGAGAAGAGCACGAGGCCGAAGGACCCCAGGGGATTCAGCCGCAGCTCCGCATTGAACAGGACCATTCGCGAACCGCCTGTGGGGATCGGCTTTCCCGCTGCATCGAGCTGCGTGGGGCCCACCAGGTCCTGCCGGTATCCCCTGACCGTGGTGCTGCCGCCGAGATAGAAGCGCTCATGCAGCGGTATCTCGAGCGTATCGCCGCGGGGCCAGGCCCTGCCGGCCCGGCCCGAGAGCGCAAGCACTACCCGCTTGCCGTAGGGCAGGAACCAGCTGGTCTGTGCCGTGGCCTTGGTGAAATCCGCCTCTGAGCCGAGCTCCGGGAGCGCCTCTTTGACCGCGATGCCGTGGAGCGAGCCGCGCGTGGGATTGAGCGGGTTGTCGCGCAGGTCCCAGGCGATGCCTGGCGTGAGGCTGCTGATGCGCACGCGCCCCTCGTCCTCCCGGGTGAGCGCCGCGGCTTGCAGCACGTTGTAATTCTCCACGTTCTCGTACTGGTAGACCAGGGACGGCCGAAGCCCGTCATAGTTCTTCTCAACGCCCAGGGACGCCGTGGTCTTCCTGGTCTGATAATAGATCTCCCGCGAGTCGATATCGAGCTTCTTCGAATCCGACCAGGAAAGGCTGAAGGCGCTGTCCAGCTTCGTTCCCAGGAACCAGGGCTCGCGGAAATTGAAGATGGCACGCTGCACGATGTCGCTTCCCTCGACGCGGAAGCTCGCATACCGCGCCTGGCCCCAGAGGTTCCGGTGAGAGACTTCCAGGAAGCCCCGGAACAGGTCCACATCGCCGTATCCCACGCCGAACTCGAAGGCCCCTGCCCGGCGCTCTTCAACGGTCAGCAGCATGTCCTTCACCCGCTCCTTCTTGCCCGGATGCAGGGGTTCGAACCGGGCAAGGCCGAAGAAGCCCAGCCGGTAGATCCGCTGCTGGCTTCCGAGAATGCGCTCATAAGTATAGGGATCGCCGGGCGCCACCAGGATCTCCCGCATGATCACATGGTCCCGCGTCTCTTCATTGCCCCGCAGGATGATCCTCCCGATGGTGACGGGATGGTCCTCCGTAATGGCGTACTGTATCGGCACGGTCGTCGTGCCGTTGACCGCCGCGGCCGCGCCGTTCTGCTGCGCCCCGTTCCGCGGCTTTCCTGCTTCGACCCTGGCATGGAGATATCCCTTCGCCGAATAGGCCGAAAGGATCCGGAAGCGGTCCTCCTCCATCTGGCGCTCGCTGTAGGGCTTGCCCGGCCGGAGGTTCAGCAGGCGGAGCAGCTCCGCGGCTGTGAACACGGTGTTGCCTGTAAAGACCACCTCCCCGGTGATGCTGCGCAGGCCTTCTTCGATCTTGACCGATATGACGGCCTTCTTCCCGTCGCCGGGCCGCAGCACCTTCCTGTCTACGCGCGCGTCAAGGAAGCCCGCATCGGCATAACGGGCCCGGATATCATCCATGTCGCGGTCGAGCGTTTCCCTGTTCAGCAGGCCCGCCCGGAACCACCCCTCCTCGCGGGTCATCATATACGTTCTCAGCTGCTTTTCCGAAAAGAACTTGTTCCCTTCGATGCTGATCTCCTGTACTGCAACCCGGGGCCCTTCAACGATGCTGAAGGACAGGTGCAGCTTCCCGGGCGCCTCGTCCTTTGCCAGCCGGACGTCGATGTCCGGATATCCCTCCCTCCGGTAGAGGTCCCTGATCTTGTCGATGCTGCTGTCGAGCACGGCATCGGACACATCGCGCTCCGCCCAGATCAGCAGCTCCTTGCGCAGCCGCTTGTCGCTGAAGGCCTCGTTCCCTGAAAAGGCGACGGTGACGAGCGGGCCTTCTTCGCCGGAGATGTGCAGATAGGCCTTCCTGCCCCGGAAGCTCATGTTCACCACGCCGGCCTTCGCCGCGGGGTAGCCGGCGCGCTCATATTTCCGCAGGATGGCCTGCGTGTCATGGTCCAGCAGCAGGTCCGTGCGGAGCGGCGAGCCAGGCCGGCTCTTCATCACCGCCAGCAGCTGCCTGCCCGTGAAGACGCGGTTCCCCGAGAAGGTGATCTCTTCGATCAGCGTTGGCTCCGATTCGACGATCTCGACGCGCAGTATCACCTGGTGCGGGTCCTCGTCGGGCTCTGCGCGAAAATGCACCCGTGCTTCATAGTAGCCCGCTTCCTGGTACAGGGCCGCTATGTCCACCCGCAGGTCCGTGTACCGGTCCTCGCGAAGCTCTTTTCCCTCCAGCTTTCCCAGCACCTCGCGCAGCTTTTTGATGGAGATCACGCTGTTGCCCGAGAGCGCAACGGAACGGACGATGGTCACGGGCACCAGGGTGTATTCCATCCTGACGCCGATGCTGTCGGCAAACCCTTCGGCAATGACGTCCCGGAACAGGCCCTTCAGCATAAGGTATTCGATGCTCTGGCGGATGTCTGCCCGCGACAGGGGCAGGCCCGGCTTCGTCTCGATCAGCGGCATCAGCCGCTCCGGCGAAGGCCAGTCGCGTCCCTGGTCGTCCTTCAGCTTTACACTGGTCACGGGAAGGCCGATGAGATCAGCGGCAGGGGCGGAGGAGGAGAACAGCAGAAGAAGGCACGCCGCTGTTGTAACAAGCGATTTCATAAGGGATTTTGTAGCACATCAGGGGGGGAAAGTAAAGGACAAGAACCGCAGGAAGCGGACTGGAACGAGCATGCGCTCTTCGCTATCGGGACCTGTCCGCTTGTTCCCTGTTCCCACTGCCCTTTTCCGGAAGGCCGAAAGCTCACAACTCCCGCAAGGCCAGATCGAGCCCTGCCACCAGC
>JBBIHD010000133.1:3058-6623 GCA_037447195.1 Nitrospirota bacterium
GTCCGACTCCTGATGGTAGTGAGGGTTCCGGTAGAAGGACGTATCCGTTATCATGATTGCGGGCCAGCCGAACTTCCAGAAGTTCCGGTGGTCGGAAAAGTCCACGCCCGTCACAAAGGACGGGGCGTTCAGGGTCTCCAGGGGGAAGGACGATGCGGCGCTGAACGACCTCTTCAGTTCTTTCGTAAAGGACTTCGAAGCCCGGTTCCCGACCAGGGCGATATAGTCTCCCTTGTCCGGATAGAACCAGCCGATCCAGCTCAGCGGATAGTGCTGGCAGCCCTTGCGGTGACAGAAAAAGCCGATCATCTCCAGGGAGAGCATGCCGCGGACCTTCACGCCCTCCTCGCTGAGGCTCTTTGCGTAGGCATGGCTGCCCATGGATTCCGTGCCGAATGCAGGCGGCTCTTCCAGGGAAAAGGCCGCAAACCGAACCGTTCTGGGCAGGGGCTTCTCCGCTGCAAGCCGCGCCAGTTCCAGCAGGCCTGCTACGCCGCTGGCGTTGTCATCGGCGCCCGGCGTGCCTGCAACAGTGTCGTAATGGGCGCCGATGACCAGGATGCCCTCTTTTCCGGGGTCTGTTCCCTTTGATTCGGCGATGATGTTGAAGTAGGTTCTGCCCTGAAAGGCGAAGGGCTGGCGCTTCACCGCATACCCAGGAACGCAGCTGCCCTTCGATATACTGGGCCGCCCGCTCAAGCCGTTCCAGATCGCCGTGGCTCCGCTCACCGATCTCTTCGGAGAGGGTTCGCACGGTCGCGGCGAGGCGTGGCACCATGTCATCAGGCACGGTTCCCCGGGCAGACAGGCCGGCGGCGGCGATGAGAAGACAGGCAACCAGGCTCTTTATCATCGAGGGACCCTTCTTTCCGGACGCTATGATGGTTTGCGGGGAATGCGAGACGGTGCGCGGCTACCGGGGTACTATACCAGAAATGAGCCTGCAGATACAGGGGAAGGAGCGGGTGACGCCGCGGCGTCAGTGAGTTGAGGACCCGAAGCATCGGGTGCGCCCTGCTGATCAAAGGGCGCTACCAGACGATCGTCACGGTCAGCGTGTCGGCATAGGTCCCTGCCGAGAGGTTCTGAAGCGCGGGAATGCTGCCATGCAGCGGCACGGACAAGGGGGTGTTCGCTTTGGGGTTCACCCCCACCGTTGCCGTGCCGGCGGTGCCGTCGCCCCAGACCGTGGCGAGCGTGGCATCCGTGAAGATATTATAGTTCATCACGTCGGAGGACAGCCTCATGTGCCGGGGCTGAAAGATCCCTGACACGGAACTGGCGCTGATGGAAATCGTTGTCCTCTCGTTCCTGTTGCAGGTGATCACCACGCTTCCCGTGGAGAGTGTCGGCGCGGCCGCGAAGACATCGTAAACGCCGAAGCTCAGCGGCGTGGTGGAAACGCTGCAGACCGCCGCGGGGGGCGGCGCTGCGGCAGCCGGACCGGCCAGGGCCAGCACGGCAAGTACGACCATCGGCATATGCATGCGCTTCATAACAGGACACCTCCCAGGTCAATGATCATGTCGTCGGACTTCGGCACGTCCAGGTCGAATTCATGCCGCACCCCGTCGATCACGACCGACACCCGATGCCTTCCCGCGGGAACATCTTCCAGAAAGAACTCGCCTCCCCTCCCCGTGGGGAAGGCGCGCTCCGTCCCGTCTATGACCATCGACGCCTCGTGGAACTCCACCGGCACGGCCTGCGCTCCCTTGCGCAGGCTGAGCGTGCCGGTCACGGCCTGGATCTTCCGCACCTCGAAGGAGACCACTGCGGCGCCCCGGAGCGGCGGAGAAACAAAGCGCCGCACCTCGGGCATGTAATGGTCGATCGGAATGTCCTTGTCGCTGATCGACACCTGGTTCTCGTAGTAGGAGCCGAGGTTCGGAATGAAGGCCCTTCCGGAGGCATCGGTCCTGCCGACCTCCTGGTTGTTGTGATAGACCCGCACGCCCTGCAGCCCGCCGGTCCTCACCAGGGCAAAGCTGTCATGGACGGGGCGGACAAAGCCGATGCTGCCGTCGGCGTATACCGCCGCGCCGGCCGCTGAGAGCGCATAGGTGGAGCTGTTCGCGCGCTCTCCGTTCCTGCCCGTATAATCGCCCCGGTAGATGCCGTAGGGAGCATTGTATTGCAGGGACGCGCCCGCCGTCGCGATGCGCTCCTGGTCGCCGGCATATTCATACTGGGCCCGGTATCCAGCGCCCTCGCCTGCGGGCTGGTTCTTCTGGACCTGCACGGAGCCCCGCTGTCCGCCTTCATAACGCTGATAGGTCGACGCGACCGTATACTCTCTGGCAGGATAAAGGGTGAAGCCGAGAAAGAACTCGTAGGACGCGGCAGCGCCTTCCTCGACGCGCCGCACCGTGGCATACATGCTCGCATTGCGCGCGATATTCCGGGAATAGGTGATCGCCTCTGTTTCCCGGTCAGGCCCGGCGTGTTTCTTCACGACTGCGGCGTCAAGGGAGATCGACCCGGCCTGCCGCGTGCTGTAGCCGAACCCCGCCCCTGCCTCGAAGCGGGTCTTCTCCGCAGGCGGCATGACGCCCACGTTGCGGTAATGCTCCGTGAAACCGCGCGCCAGCAGCCTGCCGCTGTACGATCCCGCGCGGTAGCTGTAGCCCAGCGACCCGGCCGTTCCTTCCCTGCCGGCAGTGTCGAAGCTTCGGGAGAGCGACGAGCTCACCACGCCTGCCGCACCGGCGCGCCAGACGACCTGGGGGCCCAGGCTGAAGGTCCCGTCGCCGCCGTCGCCGCGCACGCCGATCGTCAGTGCATCGGTGATGCCGTAGCGGTGAAGACCTGCGGCGGCAAGGGGCCCGTAATCGTCGCTCGTGACGCCGAAGTTCCTGCGGATGAAACCGGCCCCATAGCTGAAGTCATGGAGCCCTGCCTTCAGGAGGACCTCGGTCATATAGTAGGGATGAGAGAACCGCTGCTCCCTGCCGAAGGGGTCGCGGATCAGGATCTCGAGATTCCCGGCGCCGCTCTGGGCCGTGAGGTCCGTGATCTCGAACTCGCCGGGCCGCAGCTTTTCCGTCCTGATGCGCGAGCCGTTCAGATACACCTCCATGTCGGAGGGAAGCGAGACGAGGCCGGAGTAGTCAATGGTCGGGTACCGCACAAAAGAGGGGTTCATGCCGTAGACGCGGGAATAGCTCAGGCCGCCCAGGTTCAGGACCGTTCCCAGGTCGCCTGATGACGCAATGAGATCGCCTGCGATGATCCTGTCCATCTCGCTTCTCCGGTCATAGGTAACGCTGCTCATGAGCCTCACGAACCGCTGTTCCAGTGCGGTCTCCGTATAGATGCCGTCGCTCAGGAACAGGTAGTCGCCCGTCCTGATCCCCAACTCCGCGGCAGCGGCGAAGGTGCGCGCAGCGGCCGGATCCATCGCCAGGTAGTCGAAGCGATAGTTCAGAAAGGCGCTCCGTTCCCGGGGGTAGATCACCCGGGGGTTCCGCTGCGGCGCGAAGCTGATGCTGCGCACCGGCAGCAGGTCCGGCGCCGCAGTGATCTCGAGGGTGAGCGTCCGCTCATTGAAGGAAAAGGTAACGCT
>JBBIHD010000134.1:0-6620 GCA_037447195.1 Nitrospirota bacterium
ACGCCGATAAGCAGGAAGATCGGGACCAGGAGGCGGAAGGCTATGCTGTTCCTATTTATGTTCATGGGCCATCTCTTCGTAGTAGCGATTCACCAGCTCCACGCCGCTCAGGAACGCGCCTGGAGGCATTATGAACCCGTTCCTGATCTCGTCATCCCAGGTGCGCATCATCTCACGGTCCTTTTTGCTGGTGCGCGGCGAGAGACCCAGAAGAACACGAGCGAGGGCTTTCTTCACGCTGGCATCAACCTTTGGCAGCGCACAGAAGGCGAAGTTCGGGAGCGGCTCCGAACTCTGCAGCGCCCGGAGCCGGGACGACTTGAACCGCGCAAAGAGCGCCTCTTTTACCCCGCCGGCGGAGACCTCGCCCCGCTGGAGAGCGTCCATGATGCTGGGCTGGCTCTCAAAAAAGACCGGTCGGACCTGGTCCATACGCAGACCCGCATCTCTCAGCATTTTGACGGGCAGCACATGGGACTCCGTTGAACTTCGGAGGAAGGCAACGGTCCTGCCTTTCAGGTCGGAAAGGGAGCGGACCGAGGGGTCGCTGGTGAGCATGATGGACCGGTAGAACGGCCTGCCGTCCGGCCCCAGTGCGACTACGAGCGGCTCTACGTCGCACTTCTTGCGCGCCCGGCCGAGCGGCGACGGGCCGAGGAAGGCAACGGACAGTCTGCCGGAACAGATGTCCGCTATGATGGACTCATGATTATGATAGAGCTTCAACTCCCAGGAATAGCCTGTCGTACGGTTCAGATAATCGACAAAGGGGGAATAGAGGGCCCAGATCTTTTCCGGGCCGTAAAAGGGGACAACTCCCAGGGTATAGGCTGCCGCGGCAGGGGAGGAGGCGGACCGCGCCGGACCTTCGGCAACAGCAGGGCCCACCGGCAGGAGCGCCAGCACGAGAAGAAGCGCAAACATGGCTTTCTTGGGCTGCACGGTAAAAATCTACCTGAACCATCCTATATTGTCAAGAAAAGCCGCGCCCCGGGCCGAAAATTCCTGTTGCCAGGCCTTGCAACGATGCACTATAATGGGCGTTCGTTGGCGCGGCTTATGATCGGGAAGGAGCCTTTGGAATGGCACAGAACATCGTTGAAAAGATACTTGCGGGCCACCTTGTGGAGGGGGCACTGGAACCGGGCAGGGAGATCGCCGTCCGCGTCGACCAGACGCTGACCCAGGACGCCACAGGCACCATGGCCTACCTCCAGTTCGAGGCCATGGGCGTTGACCGTGTCAGGACCGAGCTCTCCGTGAGCTATGTGGACCACAATACCCTGCAGGACGGGTTCGAGAATGCCGACGACCACCGCTATCTCCAGACAGTAGCGGCCAGGCACGGCATCTATTATTCCAAGGCAGGCAACGGCATCTGCCACCAGGTCCACCTCGAGCGCTTCGGCAGGCCGGGAAAGACGCTGCTCGGCTCTGATTCCCACACCCCCACCGGCGGCGGCATCGGCATGTTCGCTGTGGGCGCCGGCGGCCTGGATGTGGCCGTTGCCATGGGCGGCGGGCCCTTTTACCTTGCCTGCCCGAAGGTGGTCAAGGTCAACCTGAGCGGCAGGCTCAAGCCCTGGGTGGCGGCCAAGGACGTGATCCTGGCGATCCTTGAGATGCTCACCACCAAGGGAAATGTGGGCGCCGTGCTCGAATACGGCGGCGCGGGCGTGGCAACGCTCTCGGTCCCGGAGCGGGCCACGATAACGAATATGGGCGCCGAACTCGGTGTGACCACCTCGGTCTTTCCGAGCGACGCCGTTACCCGGGCCTTTCTGAAGGCCCAGAACCGGGAGCAGGACTGGGTAGCCCTTGAAGCTGATGGGGGCGCCGCCTATGCGCGGGTGATCGATCTCGATCTGGGCACTCTCGTGCCGCGCCTGGCCAAACCCCATTCGCCTGACAATATCGCAACGGTAAAGGACGCGGCAGGCACGAAGGTGGACCAGGTGATGGTAGGCTCCTGCACCAACTCGTCGTACCGGGACCTCATGCTTGTTGCTTCGCTCCTGAAGGGCCGCAAAGTGCACCCTGATGTGAGCTTCGGCATCGCGCCCGGCTCGCGCCAGGTCCTCGAAATGATCGCCCGGAACGGCGGCCTTGCCGACATCATAGCAAGCGGAGCACGGATGCTTGAATCGACCTGCGGGTTCTGCATCGGCGCCGGGCAGGCGCCGCGATCCAATGCCGTCTCGGTCCGGACGAGCAACCGCAACTTCGAGGGCCGGTCAGGCACCAAGAGCGCCGCCATCTATCTCGCAAGCCCTGAGACCGCCGTGGCCGCCGCGCTCACCGGCGAGATCACGGACCCCCGCGATCTCGGCGTCGCCTATCCGGAGATTGCCGCGCCCGCTGCCTTCTGGATCGACGACTCCCTGGTGCTGCCGCCTTCGGACAGACCCGGGACGATAGCGATCTACCGCGGACCGAACATCGGCGACCCGCCCAAGGGCGAGCCCCTTCCTGATGCGATCAGGGGCGTCGTTGCCATCAAGGTAGGCGACAAGATCACAACGGACCATATCATGCCGGCAGGCTCGCGGCTCAAGTACCGGTCGAACATACCCAAGTATGCAGAGTTCGTGTTCGAGGCCGTGGACCCTGATTTTTCGAAAAAGGCGCTGCAGAACAGGAAATCGGGGATGCACAACGTCATTATCGCGGGCCAGAGCTACGGCCAGGGCTCGAGCCGCGAGCATGCGGCCATCTGCCCCATGTATCTTGGCGTCAAAGCCGTGGCTGCCAAGTCCTTCGAGCGCATCCATGCCGCGAACCTTATCAACTTCGGCATCCTTCCCCTCACCTTTGTCAATGAAGGGGACTATGACGCGCTCACCAGCGGCGATGAGATCGAGATCGGGAACATCCGAAAGGCCCTGGAGACGGGGAAGGACCTGGAGCTCACGGACAGGACGGCAGGCAGGACGATCGCGGTGAAATACTCGCTCAGCACCCGCCAGCGCGATATCGTGCTTGCCGGCGGCATGCTGAACTATACGCGCAACAGGGCGGGCTAACCCAAGCACGGCCATCAGGGAAACCGTGTACTTTCTTGAGGGAACCAGAACATCGACCATCCTGGTTACCTTGCAGCCTCTGTTCGCATCTGAAGTTTTGAATGGCTGCCTGAATCAGCGGCGCCCGCCGGGGGATGCGCTCGTGGTCCGATCGCCCTGGGCGTTTCCGCACTGCCGGTGCCGCGGTGTTGTGCCGCGCAGAATCTTCTCCGCGGCATTCTCTCGACAGGTCCATGTCCGGACGATTTGAGTCGCTTATCTTGCCGCATGGCTGAGGTTTGTTGAGTCCGTCATGCGTGTCCGTCGAGGATGTCTCTCACCTTGTGCAGTAAGTCATCCGGCGCAACGGGCTTGGAAAGATAGTTGACGCCGCCGTTCAAAACGCCTTTCTGCTTGATGATGTCAGCTGTATATCCGCTTAAAAAGAGCGCCTTGACATCGGGCCGCAGGGCAATTATGGCTTCGTGCGTCTCCTTGCCGTTCTTCCGCGGCATAACCACATCGGTCACCAGGAGTTTCACGTCGTCCGGCGCGCGCTCGAAGAGGCGCAACGCCTCTTCGCCGTCTCCTGCCTCGATCACCCGGTACCCCGCGTTCTCGAGAATAAGCTTGATGAGGCCGCGCACCGAAATGTCGTCCTCGGCAAGCAGGATCGTCTCGGTCCCACCACGCGGCGCCTGCCGTGCCGCGGCGCCCACGGCGGCGAGGGGTGCGTCGGCGACGGGCAGATAGATTTTAAAGGTGGTGCCCCTGCCCGGCTCGCTGTAGACGTTAATGGCGCCGCCGTGCTGCTTTATGATGCCGTAGACGATCGACATGCCGAGACCCGTCCCTTTCCCGACGGATTTCGTCGTAAAAAAGGGCTCGAAGATCTTTTCCCGCACCTCTTCCGTCATTCCTACGCCGGTGTCGGTAACGGATATCAGGGCTGCGCGCGGAAGTCCGGCCCCCTGGCTGTCCACTCCGGCCAGGGCGGGCATGTCCGTCACCCCGGTCTCGATCGAAAGAATTCCTCCGTTCGGCATTGCGTCGCGGGCGTTCGTCACGAGATTCATCAGCACCTGCTCGATCTGGCCTGCATCGCCTAAAACCGGCAGCCGGCGGCCCGTCAAAATGGTCCGGAGCTCCACGTCTTCGCCGATCAACCTCCTCAGCAGTTTATCCACGCCCTTGACCACCTCGTTCACGTCAAGAGGTTTCATCTCCATCACTTGTTTCCGGGAGAAGGCAAGAAGCGTGCGGGTGAGCTGTGCTGCCCTGTCCGCCGAGGCGAGTATCTGCTCCAGGTAGGGCCGGCCGGGACCGCTGGTGATTTTCATCGTCAGCAGGTTCGCGTAGCCCACGATAGCCGTCAGAATATTGTTAAAATCATGGGCCACGCCGCCGGCCAACTGGCCCACGGCCTCCATTTTCTGGGCCTGTCGAAGCTGGTCCTCGAGTTTTCTTTTTTCAGTTACATCCACTACCGTCTCGATGACGGCAGTGACGTTGCCCTCTGCGTCGCTCATCGGAAATGCCCGCGTCTCAACGTAGACGCCCGCTCCGGAGGCGTCCGTATGCTGATGTGTGGCGGCGCTGGGGGCGCCCGTGGCAAAAACGGCGGCAGCAGGGCACGGATGGCCCCCCTCGGTCATGCTGCATGGCTCATGTAGCCGGTGCGAGAGCGCGTGGCAGCGTTTTCCGGGCAGCTCCGCGAGCGGTACGCCGACCTGCCTGCTGTAGGCCGTGTTCGCGAGCACGATGCGGTAGTCCCGGTCGATCACGATCAATCCTTCCCCCATGCTTTCAAGCACCGCGGCGAGGCGCTCCCGTTCGCCGATCAGCCGCTCCTCGGAGGCCAGCAGTTCCCTGGAAGCGTCGTTCAACGCCTCGCCGAGCCGCCGGATTTCCGCCGGCGCGGAGCTGACATCGATGCTGGCGCCTTTGCGGCTGTTCAGATCCCGGGCGAAGCCGGCAATGCGGGCGATTTCAACGAGAGGCCGCTTCAGGACGAGAACAATAAAAATGATGCCCGCGGCCAGCCAGACCAGGCCGAGGGCGGCGGTGCTCTGCCACACTGATGAGCTGATATCGGAGAGTTTGTCCAGGCGGTAGACAGCCCGGACCCAGCCGAGTTGTTTGCCGGCAGCCACGGGCCGCCAGACTATCCAGTGGCTGTTCTTCCGGTAAGCTTCAGTTGCGGTCGCGTCAGGAGGAGAAATGGATTCGGGAACCGCCATGGCGCGGGGGGCGTCGCCATCCCGGTGAAATACATCAGCCAATCCGGCGCCCGCCTGGTCGACTACCGTAAGACGTTCTATGTCGGGCAGCTCAGCAGACCGGACCAGAAATTCTTCGAGGCCCGCATAATCAGAAACCACGAGATAGGAGGCGAGGCTTTCGGCAAGGTGGCTCGTAATCCGGCCGGCTTCGTTTGTCAAAACGCCGGCAAGCCTGCTCGTTTGCCGCTGCGCGGTCATGAAGCCGAAGGAAACGAAGGTCGCCGAAATAATCAGCGACACGGCCAGTACGAGCTGGACATATAAGCTTCTCGACCGTCGGCCCACGTCTTCACTCCTTCGATGAAAGCGTTTCAATGTCGACGCTTTCGAGATGCCGGTAATCGACCGCATAATCTGCTTCTACCGGGCCGGTCAACCGGACCGGGGTCAGGATATCCTTCACGTCGGGGAGTCGGCCCATATTCAGCACCGCTCGGACGACCGACCGGCGCACATCCGCGGGGACTCGTGGATGGGCCGACAGTGGATGGGCCGCCATGAGCGGCGTACTGAGGATCACGCGGAGCTGGGCCCCGACCTCCTGCGACTCCCGCTCCAGGTCCCCATCCAGCGTTACTCCTGCCGCGGCCTTGCCGAGGGCCACGCTCTTATAGACATTTTTTGTGCTGCCTTCGTACAGATGTTTGAGATTGAGCGGAATCTTGTCTTTCGACAATACATGC
The DNA here is from genome assembly GCA_037447195.1 of Nitrospirota bacterium. Classification (GTDB taxonomy): domain Bacteria; phylum Nitrospirota; class UBA9217; order UBA9217; family UBA9217; genus GWC2-57-13. The sequence goes on from JBBIHD010000134.1 coordinate 5,968, forward strand.
CGAACGATGATGCTTCAGAGGTTTTTGGTGCCCACGAAGGCGACCTCCCGACCCGCCAGATCGCGTACCGTGCGAAAAGGCGAGTCTTTGCGGACGAACAGTATGCCTGAAACTCGTTTGCTGCTCCGGACGAGCGGAACGTAGCCCTGGGCTTTGCGCGCCATCACGATCTGGACCGGGCTTGCAAAGATGAAATCCGGCCCGCCTGCGTTGAAGTCCGACTCAAAATCGCTCATTTTTTCATATACCTTGAGCGCAAATGACAGCCCGGTGTCCGAGCTCAGGCGGTCGACGAAAGGCGTCCAGTTCCGGTGCATGGCCACCGGAGGCATCTGAGGCACAACGCCGATCACATAGGTGTTCCTATCGAGAGCATGCGCAGCCGAAGGGATATGCGGCATGAGGAAGAGAAGCAATGACAAGCTGATAAAAGGAATTGTCTGTTTCATACCTCGTACCTCCTCGTAACTGGTAAAGCGTGGTCAAGAATAGTGGCATTATAGCATGATGCCGTGGCGCGACGGGAGCAAAGCAGGGCGGCTTCTTCGAACAGTGTTTTCTACAGCGCGGTTTGCCCCCCCCGGGATTATATACTGAAGGTAACTGCTCAGGTACTCAGGTCAGCCTTGAGCGATAGGCGCTGTGAGCGTGCA
>JBBIHD010000135.1:0-641 GCA_037447195.1 Nitrospirota bacterium
GTTCAGGGGCTGGGGTCCGGGGTCCTGAAGGTTTTCTAAACCCTGACCCCTGTCTACTGGACCCTAGGTTTTCTTCACACCGTATTTCTTCCGGACCTCTTCGATCTTTCCGCAGGTCATCTTGCCCTCAGGGCAGGGTGCATGGAGGCAGCCGGGGCCTGCTTTCGCGAAGATCACCGGCGCCGCTGTCTTGACCAGGCCGAGCATCTGCTCCGCCATTGCCCGGATCTCCCATTGCGCCCGGTTGCAGCAGCGGACCCGGAAGAAATGCAGCAGCTCCCGGGCGTTCATGGTCACGACGATCTTGGTCTCCGCAGCGTTCGGCAGCAGGTAGCGTGCGTCCTGCTGGCCGGACTCGCCCGTAAGCCCCTTGGCTTCGAGAGTAGCAAGAATGGCCGTATAGCGCTGCTGCGCCTCGGCCATGAACTCTTCAAATTCGCGCGTCGCTTGAGGGTCCTGCTTGATGCTGGGCGGGATGATATAGTCGAACTGCTCTTCCCGCACGTAGCGCTGGCTCTGTTGTGAATAGGACGCCACGCGATGCCGGACGAGCTGATGGGAACAGGCCCGCGAGATCCCTTCGATCCCGAAGGTGAACGACACATGCTCCACCGGGGACAGGTGCCCCATGGTGGCGAGTT
>JBBIHD010000135.1:655-6502 GCA_037447195.1 Nitrospirota bacterium
TGCAAGCTTTTCAACAAACGCTGCCTGGTCCTTTGCCTCGATCTTCTGCTTCAGCTCATCCACACCGGCCGGGCTGTAGCAGAGCTTTGCGGCCATGGCCACAACCTCTTCCGGCCCGGGCGTGTGGCGCAGCAGGACCACGTTCAATGCCGCTTCAGGCATGGCTCCCTCCTCGCGTCGCGCCCCTCGGCACCCCGCAAAAAACAGGGGGAGGCGGAAGGAGATGCCCGGAGGCAGGGAAGTTTATTATAGCGAGCGTATATCTCATCAGTCAAGCGAAATTGAAATCGGTCCTGTCAAAATTTTTAATAAAATTATAAGTTTCGCTCATAGACGCAATAATGCGCTACAAAAAGTAGCGAGGCGGAGATTACGATTCGGTACACATGGTGACCGCTCCCGCCGGCACCGTCGCTGGGATTGAAAGTGCTTGAAATCCCGATTGTTCCGATCACAGGACCTGCAAAGACGCCGCAGCGCTCTGAATGAAATGACGTTCTATTTGAACGAGTGCTCTTCCGCCGGAAATGTGCCGGCTTCAACCTCTTCTTTATACTGCCTGACAGCATCGAGCGCAAGCCCTTTCAGCTTCACATATTGCTTCACGAACTTGGGCGTGAACCGGTCGAAGAGCCCCAGGAGGTCATGCAGCACCAGCACCTGGCCATCGCAGTACGGGCCGGCGCCGATGCCGATGGTCGGGATCCTGAGCATGGCCGTGATCTCCCTGCCCAGCTCGGCAGGCACGGCTTCGATGACCACGGAGAATGCGCCCGCATCCTGCACCGCCCGGGCATCGGCGAGGAGCTTCTCACGGGCGGCATCGTCCCTGCCCTGCACCTTGAACCCGCCGAGCATATGCACATACTGCGGTGTAAGGCCGATGTGCGCAACGACCGGGATGCCGGCATCAACGATCGCCCGGATCGTTTCCGCCACCTGGGTGCCGCCTTCGAGCTTGACGCACTCGGCGGCGGCCTCCTTCAGGAACCGGCCCGCGTTGCGGATGGCCTCGGCCTTGTGTGTCTGATAGGACAGGAAGGGCATGTCCCCCACGACCATGGCGGCCTGGGCCGCGCGGGAGACCATCTTGGTGTGGTAGATCATCTCGTCCATGGTGACGGGAAGCGTATTGGCCACTCCCTGCACCACGTTGCCGAGCGAATCGCCCACAAGGATCATGTCGATCTCGGCCTGGTCCACGATCTGGGCCGTGGGGAAGTCGTAGGCAGTGAGCATGGTGATCTTCTTGCCTTCGGCCTTCTTCTTGTAGATGTCGAGGATGGTCGTCTTGGGCATGTCCCCTCCTGGGGGAAGTTCAAAGTTCAAATTTCAAATGCCAAATCAATGAGGGGCACAAGATTAAATTGCCGCTCTTGATCTCTTTGACATTTGTCATTCATTTGAACTTTGAGCTTTGACATTTGCACTTCACTGCAGTTATGCCGACTACACTTGCGGCCTCGGATAGAGCCCCGCCTGCTTCACGATGCCTTCGATGGCGCTCTCCCACTCGATGGCCTGGATATGCACGCCCCGCACGCCCGGCGTCTCGAGGGCCTGGTGGATCAGCTCGATCGTGATCTTGATGCCTTCCTGCTCCTGCAGTTCCTTTGCCTTCTTCTTGTCCTCGCCGGCAGCGGCCTTTGCCTTGTTCATCCGCTCGATCATGGACTTGGGCACTGAGACGCCGGCAACGGAGGAGTCCATGTACTTCAGCATCATGGCGCTCCTCGGCACGATGATGCCGGCCAGGATCGCGGTCCGCTCATGCAGGCCCATGTCGCGGATCTTGGCCATCTGAGAACGGAAGAGCTCCATGTCGTAGATGCCCTGGGTCTGGATAAAGTCTGCCCCGGCGTTCACCTTCTTCAGCAGGTTCATGGGCCGGATGTCGATGGGATCGCCCATGGGCGTCCAGGACGCGCCGATGAAGAACTTCGGCGCGACCTCGAGGGGATCGCCCCCCTCCTGCTTGCCTTCGTCGCGCATCTTCCTGAGCATGCCCACGAGTTGGCTCGTGTCGAGGTCATAGACGTTCTTCGCGCCTGGATGGCCTTTCAGCCTGCCCGCGGCGCTGAACTTCTGGTGGTCGCCGGCCAGGCAAAGGCAGTTCTTCAGCCCGAAGGCCGCTGCGCCGAGCAGGTCAGCCTGCATGGCAATCCTGTTCCGGTCGCGGCAGGTCATCTGCATCACGGGCTCGAGCCCGTTCTGGTGCGCCATGATAGCCGCCGCGATGCTCGAAATGCGGACCACGGCCGTCTGGCAGTCCGTGATGTTCGCCGCGTCGCAGAATCCCTTCAGCAGCTTCGCCTTGTGCACCACTTCATGGCCGTCGGCGCTCATGGGCGGCCCCAGCTCTGCCGTCACCGCCGGCTTGCCGCTGGCAAGGACTTTTTCCAGGTTGCTTCCGCTCTTCATTATCTAAACCTCCAAACGGTTAACGTCAAAATCAGTTTTTACCACGGAGCCACGGAGGTCACTGAGAACTTCAAAAAGGCTGATGGTTTCCTCTGTGTCTCCGTGCCTCCGTGGTGAAAAGTCTTTTCTCATTTTGTTGTTGCTGTTTTTGCTTCTTCCTTCTCCTCGTACTCCCGGATATGCTCCATCGAGATCCTGCGCGGCCCGCCGTCGCGCGACGTGGCCCAGTTCCGCGGCGGCTGGATCTCGGCCAGCTTCTCCAGGGTGCCGAGCTTCTTCATCCGCTCGACAATGAGGTACCAGGCGCAGTCGATCTCGCTGCTCACCTCGCACTTGCCCTTGTTCGTGCCGCCGCAGGGCCCGTTCATCAGCGTCTTGGCGCAGCGCGCGATGGGGCAGATGCCGCCTGTCAGGTGCAGGATGCAGTTCCCGCAGCCCGCGCAGAGCTCCACGAACACGCCCGGCTCCGGGACCGCGCCGTAGAAGGAGGTGTTGATGCCCGGATAGACCGGGATGGCGCCGGTCCGGTCGGACAGGAAGTTCACCCCCACACCGCAGGCCGTGGAGAGCACGAGGTCGTACTTCTTCACCTCGTCCATGACGGGGTCGAAGTACTCGGGCTCGCAGTGGCGCATCACGCCGAGATGGTTGACCTCCATCTTCGCGCCTTCCTGCTGGGCCCGCATGCGGATGAGGGAGGCGATGGTCTCGGCCTCTTTCTCCCCGCCGGCATGGCAGATGGCAACGCAGGTGTTGCATCCGAACACGAGGACCTTCTTGAAGTCCTTCACCATGCCCCAGATCTCATCGATTTGTTTCGGCGATCCAACGATCATAATGACATGCTCCTTATAAACAGATTCATTCGCCTGAATGCGCTGGCTGCTTTGCTTTAAACAGCTTCTCAACAACAGACACCATGACTTCGAGTCGTTCTTTGCCTTCGTCGTATCCGCGTCAATCAGCGTTCATCTGCGGCCCAAAAGCTTTCGGTTCGCTTCCCCTCAGGCTATTTCGTCCTGATCCCCAGATTCTTCACCGCCTCCGAGAACTCCGCGCATACCTTCGTATAGGGATGCCCGCCGTTGTCGGAAGCCGACGCGGTCAGGACCGCGATGCGCTCGGGCTCCATGCCGAGGCCCTTGATCAGCTCCTGGCCGCGCTTCACGCGCGCCTTGACCCGCGGCTCGATCTTCTCGTACTTGCAGCTGCCCTCTCCGCAGCGCACCACGGCCACGCCGTCCGCGCCTGCCTCGAAGGCCTTGAGCATATCCAGCACGTCCACGCGGCTGGTGCAGTGCACCGGAAAGGGCCGGTAATTGCCCGGCAGGTCGGCGCCATGCACGCCGAGCCGGTTCGTGCAGACGAATGCGGCAATGAGCGGCTCCGTGCGCTTGCTGTCAACACAGCCCATGGTCAATGCCATGGAGTTCCTGATCTCCCGAACATCATAGCCCACCATGGAGATCGCTCCGCCGGGACATTCAGGCGCGCAGAGGCCGCAGGCCTGGCAGTAGTCGGGCCGGATCTCGGAGACGTAGGTGACCACCGGCGCGCCGTAGGGACAGATGCGCATGCAGGTGAGGCAGGCCATGCACTTCCGGGGGTCCACCACAGCTCCGGCTGCGCATCCGCGGCAGCGGGACGCCTCGGCCAGCGCCTCCTTCTCCGTGAAGCCGAACTCGAAGTGGTCCATGGTCTTGACGCGCACCGCAGGCTCAAGGTGCCGGACCTTCTGGCGCGGCATCTTGCAGATCTTTTCCATCACTTCCTGCGGCATCTGGTTCAGGCTGTCCTTTTCCTGCGCCGGCAGCTTGCCCTCGATGGACTCGCCCTGCAGGAAGAGGTGCATGGCAAGGGCCGCGCGGTGGCCGTTCGCCACGGCCGCAATGGCCGAGCCCGGACCGGTGATGACCTCGCCGGCAACGAATACATTCTTCGCACTGCTCTGGTGGGTCTTCGGGTCCCACTCCACGCGGCCGCGTTCGTCGGCCTTGACGCTGCTGCCCTTGAGCGGCGTCAGGTCCGCCATCTGGCCGATGGTGATGATGATCGTGTCCGCTTCGAGCAGCTTCGTCTGGTTCTCGTCAAAAGTGGGGCTGAACCGCTTGTTCGCATCGAACACGGAAAGGACCTTCTTCACTTCCAGGCCCTTCACCGTGCCGTTGTCGCGCTTCACGGCCTTGGGGCCCCAGCGGTAGTTGATCTTGACGGCCTCTTCCACGGCCTCGTCCACTTCCCATTTCCAGGCCGGGATCTCCTGCTCGTTCTCGAGGCAGACCATCTCGACCTGCTCCACGCCGAGCCGGCGCGCGGTCCGCGCCACGTCCATGGCAACGTTCCCGCCGCCGATGACCAGCACCTTCTTCCCGAGCTTCGGCTTCCGGTTGAACGCTACATCCTCGAGGAAGGGGATCGCGAGCATCACGCCCGGTCCGTCCACCCCCGGGATGGGGAGCGAACGGCTGAGCGACAGGCCGATGGCCAGCAGCACCGCATCGTGCTTCTTGGCCAGGTCGTCGAGCTTAACGTCCTTCCCGACGGCGAAGTTCGTCTTCACCTCGATGCCCCTGGCGGTCACGTCGTCAATATCCTCTTTCAGGACTTCACGCGGCAGCCGGTAGGGCGGGATGGCGGAAACGAGCATGCCGCCGAGCGAGGGATGGCGCTCGTAGATCGTGACCGTGTAGCCCAGGTCGGCAAGATCGCGGGCCGCGGTGAGGCCAGAGGGGCCGGACCCGATGACGCCGACGCTCTTATTCTTGTTCCGGGCCGTGAGCTTGCGCTTGTTCCTGCGGTACTCCTTTGCCTGCTCAATGGCGAAGCGCTTCAGGTGGCGCACTGCCACGGCCTCGTCGATGCCGCAGCGGCGGCAGGACTGCTCGCAAGGATGGTGGCAGATCATGGAGCAGACCGAGGCGATGGGGTTCGGCGCGGTGATCACCTCGAAGGCCTCGGTGTACCTGCCCTGGGCGATGAGCCCCACGTAGGCCTGCACGTCCGTGTGCGCCGGGCAGGCCGCGCGGCAGGGCGAATAGGGCCTCGTCTCCTTGATCTCGGCGCCGTAGGGCCGGTAGGGCTCGGTAATGGTGCATGTGTCTTGCTTGGACATGAACAGCTCCTGCTTTGTTGCTTTATTTTGTGACTACTCAGGCTTTTCGTGGCTCTCAATTTAAACCTGAAACAAACTGCTCAGGCCTGTCTCGCGCAAAGCCGCCCCCGCTCCGTGTCTATCAGCATCTGATGCGGGACGGAGAAAGCGCGCAAAGAAAACCATTAAGCCAGATTCTTTTTATCTGTTTTAAACCAAGGGCAAGACTTGCCTTGTTTTCCTTCGCGTCTTTGCGCGAGATGCCTTGTTTTTCGACTGAGCTGCCGCCTTCTCTTGCTACTTTATCCCCGCGTGCAGCTTCGCGGATTTCACGG
>JBBIHD010000136.1:0-2337 GCA_037447195.1 Nitrospirota bacterium
TCCTTCAATGCGCTCCACCAGCCGCTCGTCGAGGGCCACCTGCGTGTTGGAGCGGTACCCGTCGAGATAGACATGGAGCGTATCGTTGATCGCGAAAAGGAGGTCGATCAGGCCCTGGTCCAGCTCAACGCCCGAGTCCTGAATGCTCCTGAGCAGGTCTTCGGATTTATGCGTCAGCGTGTTAAGGCAGGTGAACCCGAGGGCGCGGGAGTTGCCCTTCAGCGTATGGAGATGGCGCTGAATGGTCTTGAGCGCTGATTCGCGGTCCTGGCCGGACTCGAGGCTCAGCACTTCCTGGTCGAGCGATTCGAGTATCTCGTAGGCCTCGGTAAAAAAGACCTCCTTCAGCTCGGTCAGTTCGTTTTCGGTAAAGGTATAGTCGCTCATAATGTGCCTCGCTGCAGCCCGGTGACGGCCGATCGACGGTCAGCCCGTTTTCTGATACACCGCCCCTTTATTGTGATAAATGAACCTGAACTTGTCCGAGAGGCCCTGCAGGGTCTCCGTGTGGCCCAGAAAGAGATAGCCGCCATCGGCCAGGCTCTTGTGGAACTTGCTGACCAGGCGCTGCTGTTCTTCGCGGTCGAAATAGATCATCACGTTCCTGCAGAAGATCGCATCGAGCCCCGACAGCCCGTTCTCGTGCTTGAGGTTGTGGTAGTCGAAGACGATCAGCTTCCTGAGCTGCGGCTTCACCTGGTACTGGCTGTCGACCTTCTCGAAATAGGAGTCCCGGTACTGGCGCTGCACGTTCTCGATCTCATACTCCGTGAAGCGGCCCCGCTGCGCCATCTCCAGCACCCGGAGGCTGATGTCCGACGCGAGCACCTTCACGTCCCAGGAATCGGCATTGCCCAGCCTGTTCAGGACCGTCATGGCGATCGAGTAGGGCTCGTGGCCCCGCGAGCAGCCGGCGCTCCAGATGCGCAGCCGCTTGAGGGAGCTCTTGCGCTGCAGCAGCTCGGGAATGACCATGTCGGCGAAGATGTCGAACTGGGGACGGTTCCGGAAGAACGAGGTTTCGTTGATCGTGAGGCTGTCCACCAGGTCGAGCAGTTCGCGCTGCCCCTGGTTCTTGTCCGACACGAGCTTGTAATACCGGTAATAGCTGATGAGCTGGTTAGCCTGGAGGCGCTTCTGCAGGCGCACCTGGAGGAACTCTCTCTTCGCCTCCTTGATGGAAATGCCGCTCTCATCGTAAATGAGCTGAGAGAACAGTTTGAATTCGTCGTCCGTGAGAATCATTGAAGACACACGCACCCTCTCGCCGATGGCGGCGCAGCGGCCCTCAGGCGGCCGCGCCCTGCTCGGTCCAATCGTCGGCAGCAAGTTTTCTGATCTCCTCAGGCTTCAGGATGTTCTTCAGGTCCAGCAGGATGATAAGCTTGTCCGGCAGCTTGCCCACGCCGATGATGTACTCGGCGCCGACCGTCGTGACGATGTCCGGCGCCGGCTCCACGGACTCGGGCGGAATGCGCAGGATCTCGGTGACGGCGTCGACAAGGAGGCCGATGACCTTCTTCTCCACTTCGATGACCAGGATGCGGTTCGTCCGCATTTTCGCGCCGGACTCGATCTTGAGCCGCTTTCCCAGGTCGACGATCGAGACGATCTTGCCGCGCAGGTTGATCACGCCCTCGACGAAGCCCGGCATCTCGGGAACGGGCGTGATCTCGGGCACCCGCACGATCTCCTGCACCACCTCGATGTACACGCCGAAGAGCTCCCGCCCGATCCGGAAGCACACCACCTGATTCTGCTTGTTCATGGTTCCCCCTGGCTTAATCCGCATGCAGCGGAATTGAAAAACGGGAAATTAAAACTTGAAATATTCATGGCCTCTCGCCCCCTCTCCCCGCCGGGGAGAGGATACAGGTGAGGGGCAAAGCCGCGCATGTTCATGCCGCGGCGAGCTGGAGCCTTCCCGCGGTCCGCCGGCCTCCCAGCACGCAGCGGAGCAGGCCTGCCAGCTCGACGAGCGAGTAGGGACGCACATTGATATACACGTTCCGCCTGGACAGCGCGGCAAAGGCGCCGTAGAGCAGGCCGCGCAGGCGCGATTCAGGCTCGCAATAGTCGGTCAGCAGCAGAATGGGCATGCGCGGCCGCTCTTCGCGCAGATCGGCCATGAACGCGAGCCGGTCGCGGTCCACAGCCCCGGCCAGCACGAGGTGCACCGTCCGCGCGGACCCCACGGCCTTCAACGCCGCCTCCTCGCTGCCTGCGGCGATCACGCTGTAGCCGAGCCGCCGCAGGATCGCGGTGAGCGTTTCACGGCCTTCCCTGTCCTCTTCCAGAAGCACAAGCGTTTTCATAAGGGCCAACCTCCTGCGTTAA
>JBBIHD010000136.1:2437-6456 GCA_037447195.1 Nitrospirota bacterium
CCTGCCGGAAAGCTTCTACGCATCGGCGGTGCCGTCAATGGCCGCCTTCACGATGCGGCCCAGCTCTTTCGCCTTTACGGGCTTGTTGACGTACTCAAAGACGCCGAGGCTGAGCGATTTGAGGTACGTCTCCACGGCGCCATAGGCCGTCAGCATGATGGCCGGCACCTCGGGCTTCACCTGCCGGAAGGACGTCAGGAATTCCAGTCCGTTCATGCCCGGCATGCGATAGTCGGTGATCACCAGGTCCACGGCCGTACCTTCGCGCACCGTGTCCAGGGCCGACTGGCCGTCGGGCTTGGCGATCACGCGGTACCCGAAGCGGTTCAGTATCTCGCCGAGGCTTCTCAGGTTCTCCAGTTCATCATCGACCAGCAGGATAGTTTTCATGATGCGGCTCCGTTTCGATACCCGGCGCGACGCTGTTCACAGCATCGGAAACGCCGACTGCGCTGTCCCTTCATGGTGCGGCCTCGGCCGCGCCCGATGCCACGGGCGGCTGCCGCAGCGCCCCTTTCGGCGGCAGGGTAAAGGTGAACCGCGTGCCGCCGCCTTCGGCCTTCTCCGCCCAGATCGAACCCCCGTGGGCATCGACGATCTCGCGGGTTATGGCCAGGCCCAGCCCGGTGCCGGAGGCCTTCTGGCCTGCCTGGCCCGGCGACTGATAGAAGCGTTCGAATATCCTGGTGCGGTCGTCGTCGGAAAGACCGCGCCCCGTGTCCTCGACGGTCACGGACAGCGCGCCCTCCCGCTGCTCGGCGGCACCTCCTCCTGAGGCGCTCCGGTCCACGGACACGCGCACCCTGCCGCCTTCCGGCGTGTTCTTGATGGCATTGCTCAAGAGGTTGCTCAGGGCGCGGCGGATCAGGCTTTCATCGGCAAGAACAGGACAGGATCCCTTCAGCGTTCCGCGCTCCAGGCCGATGCCCTTTGACCCGGCAATGCCTTCCAGTTCCTGCAGGGAGGACGCAACCAGTTCATGCAGGTCGAACTCCCGCTCCCGCACGAGAATGCCGGCGTTCCTGCTGCGGTACACGTCCAGCAGGTCGTCGATGATGCGGTTCATATCCGTTGCGCTCTTCTCCATGATGCCGACGGCGTTCTTCTGCTTCCCCGAAAGGGATCCGTCTTCGGAAAGGATCTCCAGAAATCCCATGAGGGACATGAGGGGCGCCCGCAGATCATGGGCCAGGGCATGAAAGAACGCGTCCTTCAGATGCTCCACTTCCTTCATGCGCCCGATGTTCCTGAACACTTTCACCCAGCCCGTCACCTGCCCCTCGCTGTCGCGCAGGGGCGCCAGGCTCACCGAGACGGGCGTGCGGGAGCCGTCCTTCCCCGTCAGGGTGCCTTCGTAAAAGGCCTCGGCCGGGCGCTCGGCAGAAGCTTCCTGGACCTCGCAGACGGAAGCGGACTGCTCCTTGCCGAAGATCTCGTCGCAGGGCTTGCCGAGCAGCCGGGACTCCTCCACGCCGGTCATTTTGTGCATGGCGTCATTGACATAGGTGATGCGGCCGTCCCGGTCCATGGTCACGACGCCGTCGGCCATGGTGCTCAGCACGATGTCCATCTTGTTCTTTTCCGTGATGATCTTGTCGCGCGATTTCTTGATCGACTCGAAAAGCTGGGCGTTCAGCAGCACTTCCGAGGCGTGGCGCGCGAAGAGATGAAGCAGGTGCAGATCGCGCTCATCGAAGGTCTTTCCCTCGGTCTTGTAGAACACCGTCAGTCCGCCCATGTCCTCCCATTCATAGATCAGCGGAACATAGGCCAGGCTCTTGATGCCCAGGGAATACAGGGCCAGGGAATTGACGCGGGGGGCCATGACGGGGTCGTTCGAGAAGAAGGCCTCTTTTCGCGCCTGCGTGGGAATGAGCCAGTCCTGCGAGCTCCGCTTGATCTCCTTGTGGAAGCCGAGGTCCTTGTGGAAGATGAAGTTCTTGATGGCGCCGGGCTCCAGGGACGTCTGGAGCAGCGATCCGGCGGCGCCCGTGATATCGATGGCGCCCTCGCAGATGGCCTTGATCGAGTCGGTGATCTTGAGCGACTGGTTCAGCCGGAGCGACAGGTTGTACAGCAGGCCGATCTCCTTGCTGCGCTCCTGCATCTCCAGATAGCTGAATGCCTTGGCAAGGGCCAGGGACGCCTGGTTCACAATGGTCCCGGCAAGCTGGATGTCGATCTCCGTGAAGGCCTCGTCGCGCTGATGGGACACGTCGATGAGCCCGATGACCTTTTCCTTCGCCAGCACCGGCAGCAGCAGGGCGTGGCGGATATTGTCGCGCACCATGGCGGTCTGGACCAGCGTCTGGCGGGGATCGCCCTGCCTGCCGCCGGCCTTGTCCGGCGCGGCCGCCACCAGCGGTTCGGCGATCATCTTCCCGGCGTCGGCAAGCACGATGCTGATGCCCTTGCCCGCGGAAAAGGGCGGCAGCTCCGCGATGTTCTTGAGGTAGTACAACTCGTGCACCACCGAGGGGAAGAGGTTGATCGAGACCAGCTCCGTTTCGCCGATCACCGTCAGGCGCTCCAGCGTGGCCTGGACGATCTCGTTCACGTCGAGCGACGCATTGAGGCTGGTCGTGAATTCCGAGATGAGGGAAAAGTACTGCGTCAGGTCCTTCAGCTTGTTGTCGAGCTGGGGCGCATCGGCGGCAGGGGCGTCCAGGGCGGGCTTGAGCGCCAGGGCCCGCCGGATGGAGTTCTTGAGTCCCAGGACATCGATCGGCTTGATCAGATAGTCGCAGACGCCCCGGTGCTGCGCCTTCACGGCCGTGTCCAGGGAGCCGTAGCCCGTGATGATCAGGATCTTCTGGTCAGGCAGAAAGGCCTTGATGCGCTCAACCAGTTCCAGGCCGTTCATGCCCGGCATGCGCACGTCGCTGATCACCAGATCAAAGGGCTTCTTCTTCAGCTGCGCAAGCGCGGCCTCGCCGTTCGTGGCGCAGTCGATGTCATACCCTTCCCTGCTCAGGATGGCGCTGAGGCTGTCGAGAATCATTTCTTCGTCGTCAACAAGCAGGATGGCCTCGGGCATGATGGTTCCTCTCTGGATTGTGGAAATGACAAGAACCTGAAAAAACGAAAAATAACAACAATATTATTGCAAAAGCAATGCCTGTGATTTTAACTGTGATATATCAATTAGTTAATGATAGATTAAATGACGGTATTTGGACAGTGCAGGCTGGTGCTGCAGAGGGCAGGAAGTGGTAACGTATTGTTTAATTGAGGAAACAGTTGTGTCTAATTATCGACACGGGCAGTGCTGCCATTCCCGTTCATGGCCCCGGCATCGAGAAGATCTCCGGTCTTGTCATCAAAGACGATGCCGTGCTTCTGGATCTTGCTGTACAGGGTGGACCGGGGGATGCGCAGCGTTTTAGCGGCAAGATGCTTGTTGCCCCGGCAGTCCTTCAACGCCCTGATGATCAGCTCCCGCTCCGTGTCCTTGAGGGACCGAGATTCCTGCGCGTCCTGCGGCACCGGCGCGTCGGGCCTGCACTGGACCGTGTCCGGCAGGTCCGTCGGCAGTATCTGGGGGCCCTTTGCCATGACCATGGCATATTCAACGGCATTGACGAGCTCCCGCACGTTGCCGGGCCAGGAATAGCGGATCAGCGCGTCCATGGCCGCCGGCGAAAGGGACTGGGCCCGCGAACGGCCCTTGAACCGGTCCAGGAAATACTTCGCCAGCAGGGGGATATCGCTGCTGCGCTCGTGCAGCTCCGGCAGCGAGATCGTGATGACGTTCAGGCGGTAGTAGAGGTCGTCGCGGAACGCCTTTCTGGCCACGGCCTCCTGCAGGTTGATGTTCGTGGCGGCGATGAGGCGGAACTCCACATGGATCGTCTTGGTGCCGCCGATGCGCTGAAAGCACCGCTCCTCGATGACCCGCAGCAGCTTGACCTGGGCGTTCAGCGGCATGGTGTCGATCTCGTCCAGGAAGAGCGTGCCGCCGTCGGCCGCCTCCTCGCGGCCGATGGCGCGCTGGACCGCGCCGGTGTAAGCGCCTTTCT
>JBBIHD010000137.1:0-681 GCA_037447195.1 Nitrospirota bacterium
CGGCAAGGTGCAGGTGGAGCTGGCGCAGCTCAAATACCGGCTGCCGCGGCTGTCCGAGCGCTCCACTGCCCTCTCCCGGCTCACCGGAGGCATCGGCGGCAGAGGACCGGGCGAAACGCGGCTCGAGATCGACCTCCGGCGCGTCCGCGACCGCATACGGCGCCTGGAGAAGCAGATAGATTCCCTCGGCAAAAGCAGGCAGCAGCGCCGCGAAAAGCGCGTAAAGAGCGGCATTCCCATTGTCTCGATCGTAGGCTATACCAACGCCGGCAAATCAACGCTCTTTAATGCCCTCACGAGCTCCGCGGTCAAGGCCGAAGACCTGCTGTTCGCTACGCTGGACACGGCCACGCGCAGGCTGCGGTTCCCCCGGGAGCGGGAAGTGGTGATCACGGACACGGTGGGGTTCATCAAGGACCTGCCTGAGGACCTCCTTGCGGCGTTCCGGGCCACCCTCGACGAGATGCAGGACGCCGATCTCCTGCTGCACGTGGTGGACGTCAGCAACGAGCGGTTCGAGCAGCAGATACTGTCGGTGAACGCGCTGCTTGCCGAGCTGGCGCTGGACCACATCCCGCAGCTTACGGTGCTGAACAAGGCGGACCTGGTGGACCCGCTCTGGGCCCACGCCATCGCGCGACGATTCAACGGCGTGACCCTGTCGGCCCTGCGTCCGGAGAC
>JBBIHD010000137.1:719-6433 GCA_037447195.1 Nitrospirota bacterium
GGGTATGGCCGGATGAAGATCGTAACGGATCAGGTACACAGGTCAGCAGTGAGCGATAGGCCACGAGCCGTTCTTCTCATTCTTTTGTCTGCTGTTTCCTGTCTCTGTCTTCTGTATTCTGTATTCTGTCTACTGTCTTCTGTCTCCTGCATTCTGCTTTCCTTACTTCCCTCCGATGGACAGCTCCTTCACGCGGAGCGACGGACTGCCGATGCGGCCCGAGAAGCGAAGGTCCGCTCCCACGGCATCGACATTCCGCATGAGCTCCAGAATGTTCCCTGCCAGCGTCACCTCGCGGACAGGATGGACTATCCTGCCCTTCTCGATCCAGAACCCCGTGGCGCCGACGGAGAAATCTCCTGACACGGGATTGGCCGTGTGCGCTCCCATGATCTCAACAACATACAATCCCCGCTCCGTGGCGCTCACCAGGTCCTGGCAGGACCCCTGACCCGGCTCGATATACCAGTTGGTGACTCCCACACCAGGCGCGCCCCGGAAGCCGGCACGGATGCCGTTGCCCGTCGAAACTGCGCCTTCCTTCTTCGCCGCATAGGAATTATACAGGAACATGGCAAGCCGGCCCCTGTCAAAGACCTTCTTGGTCCGCATCGGCACGCCTTCGTCATCACAGGGCGCGGTGCCGAAGCCTGCGTCCAGCAGCCCGTCGTCATAGACCGTCAGCAGCGGTGATATCACGGCCTGATCGAGCTTGCCCGCCAGCAGTGACTTCTTTTTCTGTACGTTCTCAGCCGATACTCCCGACGCCAGCAGCGAGAGCAGTTCCCCCCCGATCAACGGGTCCAGGACAACGGGCGCCTTGACCGAAGGAATGCTGCGGGCGCCGAGCAGGTCAAGGGCCCTCTGCGCGGCCCGGCGGCCGACCTCTTCGATCCTGATCCGGTCGTAAAAACGATGCGCATCGAACTCCCATCCAGCCTGGGACTCGCCGTCAGCCTCTGCAACTGCCTCCATGCTCGCATGGCCGGCCGTACTCTCGTATGCGGATTCGGTCCCTGCTGTGTTCATCAGGACCGTCAGGGACGACGAAAACCGGGCCGAGGCTTTTCTGATCCGGCGGATCCTCGGGTCCAGGCCAAAGGCCGCGCGCTCCATGGCCATGACCCTGGCGATCTTTTCCTGGTCATCAAGAGCGGCAAGTACAGGATCGTGGATATTCAGGTTCTTAGGGATTTGCCGGGAAGCTTCGGGAAGGACGAGAAAGGGGTCAGGGGCCGTGGACCTGGCGTGCACGACAGCGGCTTCAGCGATGTGGCGCAGGGCCTGATCGGACAGGTCCGTGGAGAAGGCAAAACCGGACCGGCCTGCGGCAAAGACCCGGAGCCCGGCGCCGGACTCGCGCGCCCGGTCAAAGGCCTCAACTGCCTGGTCCTTCACCTCCACCGTCGTGGACAGGGACGAGCGCAGGAAGACCTCGGCTGCTTCTGCGCCGAGGTCAACGGCGTAGGAGAGCAGTGCTTTGCCTTTTGCAGCGGAACTATGGTCCATTAATCAAAGTAGCTGGAAGAAGCCGTGTCCGATTCCCAGACGGTGACGCTCGCGACCTCGAGATTGTCGTCGTTCAGCTTCTTTGCAAGGCTGTCGTAGATCCACTTCGCCAGGTTCTCGGAGGAAGGATTGAGCTCAGTAAAGGGGAAGATGTCGTTCAGAAAGCTGTGCTCCAGCTGGTCCAGCACTTCGCGCAGCGCCTTTTTCAGGTCGGCAAAGTCGATGGCAAGCCCCTGCTCGTTCAGGCGCTCGGCAGTCACCGCCATCGTCACGCGCCAGTTGTGGCCGTGCAGCTTTTCGCATTTGCCCTGGTAGCCGCGAAGCTGGTGGGCTGCGGCAAATCGTGATTCAACCATCAGTTCATACATGGGCGCTTATGATAAGTGATGGCCTGCAAAAAGTCAATACGGAAAAATTCCTTGCAACGCCCCTGAATTTCAGATATATTTTGAACAGATTATGACTTCTCCGGCAGCAGATATCAAACAGCCTATCGAACCGCTCTTCCTGTCACGGGCAAAAGAGCTGAACCTGAAGCTCAGGATCGGGCAGATGAACAAACTGGAGCATGAAGGGTTCATCGCCGATATCGGCCGCTACGAGATCAATCTCGACGTGAACGGCGTTATCATCACGCTCCTGAAGCAGGAGATATCCCATCTCACCGCGAATTCCCCGGTCATCCCGTCAGAATCCGTGCCTGCGGACCAGGCTGCATCGCCCGCCCCGAACGCCGAGCCGGCGCCTCCGGGAAAGCCGAACATCCAGCAGGAATTCCTGGACAAGGCCATTAAAGAGCACCAGACGCTCACCTTCTTCCTGCTGAACGGACAGCGCGTCAAGGCCGGCATTGAGGCCTTCGATAACTTCACCATTCTTCTGCGCGACGGCGATAAACAGCATCTGTACTACAAGCACGCCATATCAACGATCAATCGGTAAAGGAACCGCATGGACCCCAACCTCCTCGACAAGATGCTGGACAGATACCACGCCGGGCGCATCGCCGTCACGGTCACCCTCCAGAACCGGGTGCGCATTACCGGCCGGATCAGGGCCTTTGACAGCTATGTGATCCTGATGGAGAATTCCAAGAACGACATACTGTTCCGGCACGCCATTTCTTCACTCTCCCAGGCGCAGGCTGAGGAGCGAAAACAGCATCCCCAGGCAGCTCCGGCTGCTCCCTCCCGGCCCGCTGCCCAGCGGCCCGCCAGGAGCGCGCCGCGATCCCCCCGGCCCGGCAGCGGCACGAACGCAAAGCATGCCCCCGGCGCCGGGCAGGAAGGCATCAGCAACACCATGAAGGACGGCCTGCAGCGCTGGATGCAGATGCAGAAGGCGGATCGCAAATAACATGAAGATCAGCAGTGTCCTGCTTTCACTCGCCTCGGGATTGATGCTCGCCGCGGCATTTCCCTCCTTCGACATTCACTGGCTCGCCTGGATCGCCCTTGTGCCCCTGCTGCGCGTCCTGCGCGGCCTTACCCTGCGCCAGGCACTGCTGCACGGATTCATTGCGGGACTGGCCTTTTTCGCGGCCACGGTCCATTGGGTCACCAATTCCGTGCATTATTACGGCGGCGTGCCGCTCTTGCCGGCATCGCTCATCACGCTGCTTCTCTGCGCATACCTTGCACTCTACCCGGCGCTCTTCGGAGCGGCAATCATCCAGCTCCGCAGAAATTATCCCTCGCTCTTGTTCCTGACGGCCCCCGCTGTCTGGACCGCCCTCGAGCTTGCCAGGACCTACGTCTTCAGCGGCTTCCCCTGGGCGCTCCTGGGCTATTCCCAGCACGCTGTCCTGCCCCTGATCCAGCTGGCAGACATCACGGGCGTGTACGGCATCTCCTTCCTGATCGTGCTGGTGAACGCGGCGGTCGAGGAATTTCTCTTCTCCCGCAGGAACTATGCCGGGCTGGTGGCCGCGGGACTTGCCCTTGCGGCGACCCTCGCCTACGGATACGAGCGGCTCGGCGTCCCGCTCACCGGCGACGGCATCCGCATTTCCCTGGTGCAGGGAAATATCGAACAGGACCGGAAGTGGGACCCCCGGTACCAGTCAGAGGTGATAGCCGTGTACGCCCGGCTGACGAAGACCGCTCTTGCCCGGCAGCCCGACCTGGTCATCTGGCCCGAAACGGCCACCCCCTTCTATTTCGGCGGCGGCGGCGACCACAGCACGCTTTCGAAGGACCTGCGGGAATTCGTGAAACGCGGCGGCACGCCCCTGCTCTTCGGCAGCCCGACCTACGAGATCGGGCCGGCCCGGTCGATCGAACTTCGCAATTCCGCCTTTCTCCTCGACCGCGAGGGAACTCCTGCGGCGGTCTATCACAAGATCCATCTTGTCCCCTTCGGCGAATATGTGCCGCTGAAGCGCCTGCTGTTCTTCGTGGACAAAATGGTCGCGGCCGTCGGCGATTTCCGCACGGGCAGGGAATACACGGTCATGCCGGTCACCGTGCCGTCGCGCAGGGGCCTTGAACCGGTGAACGTCAGCACGGTCATCTGCTATGAGATCATCTTTCCCGACCTTGTCCGGCGCTTTGTCGACAGGGGAACATCGGTCATGACGACGATCACCAATGATGCCTGGTTCGGCCGCACTGCGGCCCCTGCCCAGCATTTCTCCATGGCCGTGTTCCGCGCCGTGGAGAACCGCGTGCCCGTGGCCCGGGCCGCCAATACGGGCATTTCCGGCTTTATTGACGGCCATGGCAGGGTCCTGGCCCGTTCTGACATATTCACGGAGGCTGTCATCACCGAGACGCTCATTCCGGGCCGGGACAAGACCTTCTATACCCGCCGCGGAGACCTCTTCAGCTATGCCTGCCTCGTGCTTGCGCTCCTGAGCCTTGCCGCCAATTATGTCCTTCCCGCTTCGCGGAAAACCGCTCCCCCCACGGCGTCTTCAGGCAGGTGAAGCTGCTCCGCTTTCCAACTTTCAATTGCGGCTTGCGCCCTCGCCATGGTATAATCTCCGTCAATCGTCGCAACGCAAGGAGACACCGATGCTTCTGGAAGACCTGAAAACGAAACTGGAACAGGCGCTCGAACAAATTGAGATGCTGCGGAGGCATCTTTGACACACCCGCCAAGGAAGCACGCCTCGCTGAACTGACCCGCCTTATGGAGGCCCAGGGATTCTGGGACAATTCGGAAAAAGCGAATCAGATCCTGAAGGAAAAATCCGGCATTGACCGCTCGCTCCAGGACTGGCAGCGCCTGAACATCCGCCTGCAGGACCTGCAGGCCATGGCAGAGCTCGCCGCTGAAGAAGGCGGGCAGAGCCTGCTCGGCGATTTGGAACGGGACCTGGCCGCCGCGGTAAAGGACATCACCTCGGCGGAAGTGGCTGCCCTGCTCTCGGGCGAGCAGGATGCCGTGAACGCCATCGTCTCCATCCATCCCGGCGCCGGCGGCACCGAGGCCCAGGACTGGGCTGAAATGCTGATGCGCATGTATCTCCGCTGGTCCGAGAGGATCGGCTACGGCACGGAGATACTCGACTATCAGAACGGCGAGGAAGCGGGCGTCAAGTCAGTGACTTTCATGGTGACCGGAGAGTACGCCTACGGCCGCCTGAAGGCCGAGGCCGGTGTGCACCGCCTTGTGCGCATCTCCCCTTTTGACACGAACAAGCGCCGGCACACGTCCTTTGCTTCGGTCTTCGTCTATCCCGAGGTGCAGGACGACATCGAGATCGTTGTCGATGAAAAAGAGCTTCGCATCGACACGTACCGCGCTTCCAGCGCCGGCGGCCAGCATGTGAACAAGACAGACTCTGCCGTGCGCATCACCCACCTGCCCACGGGTATCGTCGTTCAATGCCAGAACGAGCGCTCCCAGCTCAAGAACAAGAATGTGGCCATGAAAGTGCTGCGTTCGCGGCTGTATGAACTGAAGAAGAAGGAGCAGGAAGAAAAACTGGGAAAGCTCGTGAGCGAGAAAAAGGACATTTCCTGGGGCAGCCAGATCCGGTCGTACGTGTTCCATCCCTACCAGCTGGTGAAGGACCACCGGACAGGCATCGAGAGCGGCAATGTGACGGCGGTAATGGACGGCGGCCTTGATGAGTTCATCGAGGCCTATCTCCTGTCAACAGTGCATGACTCCCCTGCCCAGGCAACATAAACCGAAAAACGGCAATTGGACGCTGCTGTTCGCCGATGAACGCGGATAAAATCGGATATTATCAGATT
>JBBIHD010000138.1:0-6408 GCA_037447195.1 Nitrospirota bacterium
CATGGTATCTTAATCAGGCGCGCGACAGTGGCCGGCTGCCGAAAGAAAGAGCATGATCATGTCGAGAATCAAGAACACATTCAACAGGCTTACGAAGAAGAACGAGAAGGCCCTCATTTCCTATATCATGGCCGGCGACCCGGACCTCGCGACGACAAAAGAGCTCGTCCTCGCAATGGAGCAGGCGGGCTGTGATATAATAGAGCTTGGCGCGCCCTTCTCGGACCCCCTGGCCGACGGGCCCACGATCCAGCAGGCAGCGATACGGTCATTGGCGCAGGGCACGAGCGTTGCGTCGGTGCTCGGCCTGGTTGCTGATGTCCGGAAGACGTCGAAGATCCCGCTCATTCTCATGACCTACTATAATCTTATTTTCAAGTACGGAGAGGAGCGGTTCGTACAGGACGCGGTTGCGGCAGGCCTCAACGGCATCATCCTGCCTGACCTGCCGCCTGATGAGGCGGGAACGCTCATGCCGCTGGCCAAGAAGGCCGGTCTTGATACGATCTTTCTTCTGGCGCCGACGAGCACTGATGACCGCGTACAGCTCGTGAGCAGGGTGTCGCAGGGGTTCATCTACTATGTATCGCTCACGGGCGTGACGGGCTCTGCAATGGCGAACCAGAAGGGAATAACTGAATCCATCAACAAGATCAAGGCGATAACGGACAAGCCGGTCTGTGTCGGGTTCGGCATCTCCACACCGGACCAGGCTGCTCAGGTGGCTATGGGGGGCGCGGACGGCGTTATCGTGGGAAGCGCCATAGTGAAGCTGGTGGAACAGCACGCGGGTTCTTCCGATCTGGTTCAGAAGGCAAGCGCCTTTGTGAGAGCGCTCAAAGAGGGAATACTTACCGCGCAGCGGTGATGACTGCGCGCGGGACGCAGCGAGGGACGGTATCGCTCAGCGCACAAATACTACGATGAGGCCGCTCCGGCAGTCAGGCCCTTCCCCGGCCCGGGCACGACGCACCAAAACACGCTTGGACTCGCTGCGGGCGGAAGTGCAGGGGCTGAACAAGTTCCTGCTCCTTGAGAAGGCCAATCTCGACATCATGCGCGGCAAGCAGGTCGGTGCCGCTGAGATCGACGGGCTTCTTGCCTACTATCTTAAGACCATCCTTTCTCTCACCGGATCAACCGCCGGTTCAATTCTCATCCGTGACGGGGACCATCTCGTCATCAGGGCCGCCCGAGGTCCAGGAGCCCGAAAACTGATCGGTACGCGCATGCCCGGGGGCAACGGGATCGCCGGAAGGGTCGCCAGGAGCGGCAAGGCCCATCTCGGCGCTGATCTGCGCGGGCGAAGAGGCCGGATCAGCAGTGATCCGGACATGCTGCCCCGGGTCATTCTCGCAGCGCCGATCAGAAATGGCCGCAGCGTGGTCGGTGTGATAGAATTGACCAGAAAGGCCGGAGGGGGAGCCTTTACGGCCGGCGACAAGGCCATGCTCAAAGCCCTGGCAGGCCGGCTTTCCCTCGACCTGGAGTATGCGGACCTTCTGGCGGGAAGCCAGCGGGAAGCGCGCCACCGCGTGATGCAGATGAAGCTCTCCACGGTCTTGAACTCAACGCTCGACCAGCGGGAGGTCCGACGGCGCGCCATGGAGGCGGCGACGGCGCTCATGGACGCCGAGGTCGGATCGCTTCTGCTCGTCGATGAAAAAACGGGGGACCTTTTTTTCGAGGTGGCGCTGGGCGAGAAGGGAGCGCGGCTCAAGGAGATCCGGCTGAAGATGGGCGAAGGCATTGCCGGGTGGGTCGCGGCGAAGGACCAGCCTGCGCTGGTGAACGATGTGGAGAACGACCCCCGTCATTTCCGGCAGGCCGGTGTCATCACAAAGTTCGTCACCCGGAACATGGTATGTGTGCCTGTTCGCTCCAAGGGCAAGGTGGTCGGCGTGCTGCAGGCCATCAATAAAAAAGGCGGAGGAGCGTTCACCGGCGAGGACCTGGAAAATTTCATGACCCTGTCCCACCAGGTGGCTGTTGCGCTCGAGAATGCCCATCTCTATGCCGAGTTGAAGGAGACCTTCGTGAATACCGCGGCTGCCCTCGCTGCGGCCGTGGAGAAGAAGGACCCCTATACGGGCGGACACATCAGGCGCGTGGTGGACTACAGCAGCGCCATTGCCCGGAACATGGAGGGCGGCGCAGGGGACCTGCAGCAGCTCAGGCTCGCTGCGGTGCTGCATGACATCGGAAAGATCGGCATCAGGGACAGCGTGCTGCTGAAGCAGTCGGGATTCACTCCCGAGGAGCTGGAACTCATGCGCTCCCATCCCCTTGTGGGCGCCGACATTCTCGCCCATATCGAACAGATGGGCGAGGTGCGCAGGATCATGCGGGCGCACCACGAAAAATGGAACGGAAGCGGCTATCCTGACGGGCTGGCCGGGGAATCGATCCCGCTCCACGCGAGGATCATCTCCGTTGCTGATGCCTTTGATGCGATCACCACCGACCGGCCTTACCGCAAGGCGGCGGGCCTTGATGCCGCGAAGGCGGAGATCGCGCGGCATGGGGGAACGGAGTTCGATCCTTCTGTTGTTGCGGCTTTCGTGGAGGCCTGTGACAGGGGGGATATACTTATCAGCAGGGAGTGAAGATCGGACGGTAAGAAGTTGGGTAATTACTCAGGTCAGCCGCTCGCTCTGTCGCTTAGCGTGCCATGGCACGCAGAAACTTCAACAGAACAAGTGCTTTTACCCCGTTAGAGAAAATCGATGCGCTTATCGGCGGTTATGGTACAACGTCGCACCTGTCATCGTTAGAGAATGTGTTCTCTAACGGGGTAGACCCTCAGCGCTTTCGGTTCGCAGGCGCTTACACGGCACGCTCACAGCGCCTATCGCTCATGGCTGACCTGAGTGCCTGAGCAGTTACGAAGTTGTGAGGATGAGAAGCGGCGGGAATGGTTTTTCTCACCGTCTCAATCTCATGTTCCAAACTCATTTAAGGAGGCATTCATGGCCGCAGATGTGCAGGCGCAGCTCTTTTCCCGGTTCGGCAAGAAGTTCCCCGCAGGAACGACGCTTTTTCACGAAGGCGATCGCGGCGAAGAGATGTTCATCATCCAGTCCGGCAGGGTAAAGATCAGCAAGAAGATCAGGGGCGTCGAAAAGACGCTGGCAACGCTCGACAAGGGAGAGTTCTTCGGCGAGATGGCCATCCTGAACGACAAACCCCGCTCCGCCTCGGCCGAGACGCTTGACGAGAGCGAGATGCTGGTCATAGACCGGAAGACCTTCGAAGACATGCTCCGGGGCAACGTGGAGATCGCCATACGCTTCATCAAGCGCATCGCCGAGCGCCTCCGGGAGACGGACGAGCAGATGGAGTCCCTCATGATCAGGGACAACACGAGCAGGCTGGTGAACATTCTCGCAAAACAGGTGAAGGGGAGCAAGGCGCCCGGGGGGTTTGCGGTCAATATCGACGATCTTGCCGGCCTCGCGGGCATCGAGCGGAACGTGGCGCACACGATCATCGGAAAGCTGGCGAACGTGAAGATCGTCGAGGTGGCCGGCGATTCGCTCCGGATCCAGAACCAGGACCAGGTCGACCGGCTCGTGAAATATCTGGAAATGCGGGAGATCTTCGGGGAGCTTCTGTAGCGGAGGCTTCGCTGCCCCGCCATGAACGAGGTCATCGAATGAAAGCGCGGAACATCAAACAGGTCGGTCTGTTCATATCGCTCGCCGTCGCGCTGGTGCTGTCTTTTCTGCACCTGACGAACTTCCGGCTGCTCGAAGTGCTGGAGGAGAAGTCCCTGGACATGCGCTTCGCCGTCCGGGGCGTCGTTGCTCCCGGTCCCGAAACGGTGATCGTCTCCATAGACGAGAAGAGCATCAACAAGCTGGGACGCTGGCCCTGGCCCCGCTCCGTCTGGGGCCGCGTGGTGGAGCGGCTGACCCAGGAGGGCGCGAAGGTGATCGTTTTCGACGTCTTTTTCTCGGAAAACGAGACGGTCGAGTCCGACGACCTCTTCCAGCGCGCTGTCATGCGCAGCGGCCGCGTGATCCTTCCCGCGGTCTTTGCTTTTTCCGATGAGGGCTACCGGGAATCCGGCTTTGTATCGGACGTGCCCGATTTTCTCACGCCTTCCGCCTATGCGGTCATGCGCAATACGGACCTTCCTTTTTCGCCGCCCGAGGCAAAGATGGTCCTGCCCACGCTCAAGCGCTTTTCGGCATTTGCCAGGGTCCTGGCGCACATCAACATGAACCCCGATGTGGACGGCACGCTGCGCTGGGAGATGCTCGCCGTGAAGTATCAGGGCGACTATTATGCTCCCATCGGTCTGCAGGCAGCGCGGCTGTATAAGGGATTGCAGGAGCATGAGCTCGCTCTCGATTACAAGGGGGTCGTGCAGCTGGGCACGATGGCGATCCCGACCGATGGTTTCGGCCGGATGCTCATCAATTACCGCGGGCCGAACAACACGTTCCCGATGTATTCCGTGTCAGACATCCTGGATGGATTGGTCCCGGCCGGCGCGGTCAAGGACAAGATCGTCCTGATCGGCGCCACGGCCATAGGCATCTACGACTTGCGCGTCACGCCCTTTTCGCCGAACATGGCAGGGATCGAGAAGCACGCCAGTGT
Source organism: Nitrospirota bacterium (assembly GCA_037447195.1). GTDB lineage: Bacteria > Nitrospirota > UBA9217 > UBA9217 > UBA9217 > GWC2-57-13. The sequence continues at coordinate 4,609 of JBBIHD010000138.1, forward strand.
GGTGGACAATATCCTGCGCGGCGACTTCATCAGGCGCACGGAGCTGACCGTGATCCCGCTTGTGTTTCTTTTCGCCGGCGTCCTGGGCGTGGCCATCCCCCGGCTCGGTGCAAAGGCCGGTGCGGCGCTCTTCCTCGGCCTCTTCGGCAGTTATGTCGTGACAACCTATCTGTTCTTCACCGCCGGAACGTGGATCAATTTCATCTATCCCTCATCGGCGCTTGTGCTGGCGTACACGAGCCAGACGGCCTATCGGTTCTTCACGGAGGAACGGCGGGCACGGGACATCCGGAAGATGTTCTCAAGCTACGTGTCCAAGCGCATCGTGGACGAGTTGATCAGGGACCCGGCCAAGGCCAAGCTGGGAGGAGAGCGGAAGGAGATCACCGTCCTCTTCTCGGACATCCGGGGGTTCACGTCCTTTTCGGAAAAGCATGAACCCGAAGAGGTCGTGTCCATGCTGAACGAGTATCTCGGCGCCATGACGGACATCATCTTCCAGTATGACGGCACGCTCGACAAGTTCGTAGGTGACGCCATCATGGCGCTCTGGGGGGCGCCGGTGGGCCAGCCGGACCACGCCCGCCGGGCGGTCCGGTCCGCGCTTGCCATGCGCAAGAAGCTCGGGGAGCTCCAGGCAAAATGGGCCGCCGAGGGGAAGGCCGTGCTCGATACGGGCATCGGGATCAACACAGGCGAGATGGTCGTGGGCAATATGGGGGCCGAAGGAAAGAAGATGGACTACACGGTCATCGGCGACCATGTGAACCTGGGCGCGCGCGTCGAGAGCTTGACAAGGCAGTACAATAGTCATATTATTATCACCGAATTCACCTATGAGAAGGTGAAGGACATCGTGCAGGTGAACGAACTCGGGTCCGTGACGGTCAAAGGCAAGGAGCGGCCCGTGGTAATCTACGATCTGGTGGGCCTCTCGGAATAGCCGGAAGCGACGGAGCGGAACCGCACCCCGGTCCGTTGCCTGGCCGCGCGGGAGAGCGCTCCTGATCGCCGGCAAGGCGCCCCGCAAGGAGTTCAGATGAAGATCAAAGTGCTCGGATGTTCCGGCTCGGAAGCGATCGGCCATAACACGCCCGGGTTCCTGGTGAACGATGTGCTGATGCTCGACGCGGGGACCATAACGGCCGCTCTCAGCCTCGATGCGCAGACAAAGATCTCCGATGTGCTCATCAGCCACCCGCACCTTGACCATGTAAAGGGGGCGCTGTTCCTGGCTGACAACGTCATCGGCAGGACCAGCAAGCCCGTCAACATACGCGCCCTGCCCGAGGTGATCGAAGCGATACGGCGCCACCTGATGAACAATATCATCTGGCCGGACTTTACCAGGATAGCCGATGCCAAGAACCCGGTGCTCACCTACAAGCCCTTCCGCACCGGCGAGTCCATGCGCATTGCCGGGCTCTCGGTCAAGGCCGTGCCCATGAACCATCCCGTACCCGCCGTCGGGTTCCTCGTGGGCGATGGAAAGTCGTCGGTCCTCTACAGCGCCGATACGGGGCCGAACGAGCTGCTCTGGGCCGAGGCGCGGAAGGCGAAGAACCTGAAGGCGGTTATCGTGGACACGTCATTCCCCGATTCCTTCCACGCCCTTGCCGACGTAAGCGGCCACTTTACGCCGCTTCAGCTTCACCGCGACATGGAAAAGGCCGGGGTCAACCGCGGTGTGCCGATCTATATTTATCACATCAAGCCCGCCTACGAGGCCAAGGTGCTTCGGGACCTCCGCGCCATGGGCAGGAAGAACGTGAAGATACTGCAGGAAGGGAAGACGTACCG
>JBBIHD010000139.1:0-6405 GCA_037447195.1 Nitrospirota bacterium
GGCCCGGCCGGGGTCATATTCGACAATCCCGAATACCCCGTAGACCAGAAATGTGCGTGGGAAGCTCTCGCTGAGTAGGACCCGGCGAGCACCCATCATAGACTTCAACGCCCTACCTCTGCGCGGAGCACGATGAACATGGCTGCTCCGCGCGGTTTTTTTGATCAGGCCATCAGCAATATCAGGCCCGATATTGTATATGGTAAAGACGGGCGGATGAAGTGTGTTTGCGAATAGCGGCAAGCAATATATTGCAATTTGCTGTCGCAAGTATGTATAAGAACCGCAAGCTCACGCTGGTCATAATACCGACGTTTACCCTGCCTTATCTGGAAAATTACGCTATACTATACTCGATGCCATGAAAATGCCTGCGGTTAACCTGTTCATTCCACTAATTCACTTGAGGAGGGTAAGATCATAAGATTGTTGCGGTTTGCTGTTCTGGCACTCTGGAGTGTTGCGCTGCTGTTTCCTCTACGATCAGAGGCTGCTGACAAGAAGTCCTACACCCTCGCCATCGTGCCTCAGCTTCGCGCCACGGAGACATATGCGAAGTGGACCCCCTTTGTAAAACGGCTGTCCCAGGAGCTTGGCATTGATATCCAGCTCACGACCTATCCCTCCCTCCCTCAGTTCGAGGCGGATCTTTCAAGGGAGTCCCGGACTTTGTCTATATGAACCCTTATCACGTGGTGATGAAAAAGAAAGAAGAGGCCTACATACCCCTGGAGAAAGACAAGACGCCGCTCTATGTGAAGACGCACGGCAATGTGTGCCGCCCTGTGACGCTCGGCATGGCCGGAGCGGGTGGAGGCGCGTCCCGGACGCTCAAGAAGCTTAGCCTTGAGAAGTACGTTGTCCTGGGAGACGAGCAGCCGTCTCAGGGCGGATCAGAGCGCTGCCTGACACAAAGGGGGAATACCATTCTGACAGGAAAGGAGGTGATCGCGTGGATATAGTAAAGACAGCAGTACTGGCCCTGGCGGTGGTGGGGCTCGTTGCCTCGGGCGCCTATGCAGCGAAGCACAAGCCTGAGGAGCGGGGCAAGGTCCTGTTCAACGATCCGAAGCTGGGCGGCGGAACGTCAGGGAAATCCTGCAACTCCTGCCATCCCGGCGGCAAGGGATTGGAGGGCGTAGCAGAGAAGAAGGAGTGGGCCACGCCCGGCGGTTCCCACAAGACCCTTGAAGAAGCGGTGAACATCTGCATCACCATGGCGCTCAAGGGCAAGGAGATCAAGAAGGACTCGAAGGACATGAAGGACCTCGTTGCCTACCTGAAGTCCCTCAAGGCGAAGCCGGAAGCCGCGGCCCCTGAGCAAAAGAAGAGAAAGCCTGTCGTAGGATGCTAAGAGAATGCGTTGCAGGGGAGGGGGAGCAGTTTCCCCCTCCCTTTTTTATTGCGATGCACTAATGCGACTGCTTCATCCGGCTGTAATCTGTCCGATCTGAAGCAAGCGATCCCTTCTTCTCTTCACCTCACATCTTGTGGCACTTCGAGCAGATTTCCATCGACGACTTAGCAGGATACCGGAACAGGCGCATGCTGTCGGAACTATGCGGGTTGTGGCAGCTTCCGCAGTAGAAGGGCTTGTCAGGCCGCGCAGGGTCCTTCAGCATCCGCTCACCCCGTCCCGTCTGCCTTAGTCCGCCGACAGGGTGGCGCTTTGAGGAGAAACCCGCCACCACATGGGGGGACGTCAGGATATTGGGATGGCACGCCGTGCAGGTATCAAGGGGCGGTTTTGCCAGCAGGGCCATATCATCGGACGAATGCGGCGTGTGGCAGGTCGAGCAGCCCATGGCAACGGCGGCATGCACGTTCTTTTTGGAGAACTCCGTTTTGTCGTGGCAGTTGAAGCAGAGCGCCGGAGGGGCCGACTGGAGCAGCTTTGCTTCCTTTGAAGCATGAGGGCTGTGGCAGGCCGTGCATCCCATGCCCACGGCGGCGTGGACGTTCTTTTTCGTGAAGACCGATTTATCGTGGCAGGTGTAGCAGAGGTCCGGCTGGTCCGAAAGCAGGAGCTTGGCGTTCTTGGACGAGTGGGGGCCGTGGCAGCCCGTGCAGCCCATGCCGACGGCGGCATGGACCACTTTGTCGGTGAACTTCTTCTTGTCGTGGCAGGTAAAGCATGCGTCAGGCTGGTCTGCCGCGAGCAGCTTCGGCCGGTCCGTGGAGTGGGGGTTGTGGCATCCTGTGCAGCCCATGCCCAGGGCCGCGTGAGCCACCTTCTGAGTGAACTTCCCTTTGTCGTGGCAGGTATAGCAGAGGTCCGGCTGGTCCGACGCAAGCAGCTTTGCGTTCCTGGCCGAATGCGGGTTGTGGCAGGTGGTGCATCCCATGCCCACAGCGGCGTGGACGGTCTTCTTCGTGAATGTAGACTTGTCGTGGCAGTTGTAGCACAATTCGCCGGGACCGGCGATGAGGAGTTTTGCATTCTTGGACGCATGAGGATTGTGGCAGCTCGTGCACCCCATGCAGAGGGCAGTATGCACCTTCTTTTGGGTAAATAGTGTCTTGTCGTGGCAGTTATAGCACAATGCCGGCTGGTCCGATGAAAGGCCGCGGGGCATCTTGTTCTTCTTTTTATGGGGAATGTCCGAGGCGTCGATGGCCGAGTGGCAGGATTCACAGCCCATCGAGACGGCCGCGTGCACTGACGCTCCCTGGGTCAGGTCAGGATGGCACTGTGCGCAGTCAACCTGGGCCGTTGCCGTGCGGGCCGACAGCATCATGAGGAGCACAGCGGTGAAGCAGGCGAGCCTTGCAGTCATGTGTTGGATCTCCTTCTCTGAAAGTTGATGATCCTGAAAAAAGCATTTAGCCGCGAATTCACCCCGTTAGAAATACGAATCTTCTAACGGGGTAAACGCGAATTGACGCGTCAAGAAGCATAGAGCAAAGCGCATAGCGTCTATACCCTCTGCTCCATGCGCCATGCCCTCTGCGGGTCCGCATTATATCCGTGTTCATCCGTGTTCCAACTGTCGTTTTTAGGATGATTAGTGCGGGTAGGCAAAAATGATGGTTAGAATAGCATCAAAAGCAGTCAAAATCAAGGAGTGAACCTAAAAAAATGCCGGAGATAGCATAGGTTAAGAACTCCGCATCCCCTCGGTCCGACAGGCGTTCTGTATGCTTTGCTCGGAGATGCCAATACTACTTAGGTATGCATTGCAGGCGGCAAGGAAGTTTCTTTGGTAAGATAGAAGAATGGATCCATCGGAAAGGAGGTGAGCCAGGGATGAAGAAGCCTCTCAGTGAAGGAACGCTGAAGAAGGAGGCTGCCTTCTGGGAAAAGATGAAGCAGGCCATGCAGCAGCATCCCGGAACGGCATGCCGCAAGTGAAAGGGCTGAAAGAGTTGAAGTTGCCGGTCGGCAACGACATGAACTGCGGCTGACGCAGTCAGGGCGGTCCCTGTTGCGTCAGCCGGTCTTCCTGATACGCTCGAAGCGCCAAGGTGGACACGGAAAGAGCGGATGACCTTTGGCGAGAAATTCAGCCGCAAAAAGGCACAAGAAACGCAAAAAGGTTTCGACGGCTTTGCTCCCTATACAGGGACAGTCCCCCTGGAACCCTAAGGGGACTGTCCCTCTATCGCTTCATAGAGGCCCTTTCCGATGCCCATAGCCGGCGATCTTGATTTTCTGATACAGTGGCACCTGACGGAGCAGTGCAACCTGCACTGTTCGCATTGCTACCAGGCGGGCGCTGCCGGAAGCGAACTCACGCTGCCGGAAATACGTGATACGCTGTCGGAGATCTTCACCATGTGCAGCGCCTGGCAGGAGGCCTATGGCATTGCGGCCTCGCCGGAGTTCAATATTACAGGCGGTGAGCCCCTTCTCCGGCGCGACCTGCTGACCATTCTGGAAGAGATCACCGGCAAAGGCCACGCGGTCTATCTTCTTACGAACGGCATTCTCATTGATCAGGAAGCGGCAGGGCAGCTTGTCGACGCAGGCGTGCGAGGCGTGCAGGTGAGCCTGGAAGGTACCGAGCAGGTCCATGACAGCATCAGGGGCCGCGGCAGCTTCCAGGCATCCCTCGACGGCATCGGCGCGCTGCTCGACGCCAGGATGCCGGTCACGGTCAACACGACGCTTTCGCGGATCAACGCCGGCGTATTTTTTGACCTGGCCCGCCAGATGTCGGCCCTGGGCGTGCCCCGCCTGGGCTATTCGCGGCTCGTGCCGTCTGGCCGCGGCGCGGGGCTGGTGGCGCAGATGCTGGAAACGGGGGAGGTGCGGCGGCTCTATGACCGGGTGAACGAATTTTCCGTGCAGGGCCTTGAGTTCGTGAGCGGCGACCCTGTCGGTGCGCAGATGCGGTCGACAGCCCCCCGTTGCACTGACGATACCGTACCCTGCGGCGGATGCGCCGCGGGCGTGTCAGGCATCACGATCCTTGCCGACGGCACGCTCGTTCCCTGCCGCAGAATGCCGCTGCCCCTCGGCAATGTACGGTCGGACTCGCTGCGCGAGATATGGTCCTCATCGCCGGCGCTTGAAGCGCTGCGGGACCGGTCGCGGTATGGCGGCCGCTGCGGACGCTGCGAGCGCTGGTCCGATTGCCGCGGCTGCCGCGCCATCGCCTATGCGGCTTCGCAGGCACGGGGAGAATCGGACATGCTGGCGGAAGATCCGCAGTGCTTTATTGTGAGCGGTGATGAGCGGGATGAAGATGCTGCGGCGTGAATGGCAGTCGGTCCATTCCTTGTGCCCATGGGGCAGCAGGCCGCAGCGGTCATGTTTGACAGCGGAAGATATATAGCCAGAATATTGCCGCGAAAAGGCACAAGAGGCGCAAGAAAGATGAAATCCTTTTGCGAATTTTGCGCATCTTTGCGGCTGAAAAAAAAGGAATGAAAGGCCGGAAACGCGGAGAGCGGGAGGCCGCTCTCCGCGTTCGGTTTTTCAGGCAAGGTCGGCAGGCGAGAAGATCACGTCGTCCCGGAAGGCCTTGATCAGGTAGACCGCGCCCATTAAGTCCTCATCCATCACGTCGACGAACGCCGCGTTCAGGCCGGCGCCGGCCAGATAGGTCAGGAGCGCCGAGGCCACGCGGGATTTTATCTTTTTGGGCAGTCCTGTCGTAACGTTCGCTATCCAGACCACGGAATTGATCGGCGGGTCCACCATTTCGTTCATGACGATGATGCTCTCATGGGCGTTCACGATGTGCTCCTGCCCGCTGCCCCGGGCAATGTGCACGACCGAGGGGTCGGCCAGCAGCCGCTCGTTCGGCACGTCGGCCGCGTTTGCCTTCTCGATCAGGTCTTCGAGCACCATGAGCTTTGCCTCCAGGGTCGAGGGCGTTGTTCCCTTCAGCGCCCGGAGAATGAGGTGCGAACGCGTCTCCCGGGCAAGTGCAAAGAACTCATCAGCGTCCTTTTCGTCCGCTGAAACATAGTTGATGATCGGAGGCTCTTTGCAGAGCGGCACTGCTTTCCTGAGCGCCTTGATGTTGCGGGAATCGAGGGAGAGGGGGATGGCTGCTCCCTTCTGGACCGCTTCGACGACCAGCGGAAGGGCCTCCTCGTCGCCCGAACCGTCAGAGGAGCACTGGATATTGATCACTTCAGCGCCTTTTTTCTCAAGGTCCTTTGCCATAGATTCGAGCGCTTTTTTGTCCTTCTTTTTGGCGGCGTCCATAAATGCCGCGTTGCGAACGTTCAGGTTGTCCGCGATGATAAGCATGGTTGTCCTCCTTGGGTGATCTTGCAGTAAGCAAAGAATTTAGAAAGAGTGGAATAGATATCAGGAATGGCTATGATCCAAGTATATCACAGAACCCTATTGATGCAAGTTCGATTTTCCGTCGGCCCTGTGCAAGAACGCTGCGGCATGAGATGCTGTTATATTTTCTGTTCGACAGGAGCAGGAAACGGAATTGTATTGATTATGGTGATCCCATGACATATACTGTCGATCACATGGTCCTGCAGCGCTGCGAGGTGATGCCATGATCACCGTACGTCCTCCCGAAAGCATCTACCAGATCGAAGGGCAGATCGAGAACGGCACGTTCCGCGGCCGTTGGCATTTCTCCTTCGGCGACTATGAGGACCCCGGTCAGATGCGCTTCGGCACGCTCCGGGTGTTCAACGACGACACGATCTCTCCGGGCGCGGTCTGGCCGCTCCATCCGCACCGGCACAACGAAGTGGTGACCTACTGCGTGTCCGGTATGTTCCGGCATGCTGATGAGCACGGCAGGGGCGGCATCCTCAGGAAGGGGTGGGTGCAGCACACCACCGTCGGCCGCGGCATGTGGCATTCAGAGATCAATGACCGGCCCGATGAGCCCATGCGGTTCATCCAGATGTGGTTCCTGCCTGCCGAACACGGTCTCGATCCTTCGGTCGAGCAGAAGGCCGTTGAACGGGAGGAGCGCACGG
>JBBIHD010000140.1:0-6363 GCA_037447195.1 Nitrospirota bacterium
CAACCCTGGAAGACCACGTTCCTCATGAAGCTTCCCAAGAACGGCGCTGTGGAGAAATATTCCTTCACCGCAGACCTGCAGGCCACGCGATACGTGACGGTCGCAGTGACCGAGAAGGGCACGCCGATCGAGGGCGCCGTGGTGAAGGCCTCCGGCAAGGAGGTGGGCACGACGGATGCGAAGGGCGAGTTCATCTACGATTATAAGGAGCTTCCGAAACAGGGGGTCGACCTTGCGGTGACCAAGTCCGGGTACTCTCTCTGGCGCAAGACCGGCGCCGTGGAGCCCGGCGAGCGGCTCGCGGCCGAACTGTCGAAGCGGGCCATGGTCACCGTGACGACCCTGAAGGAGGAGTACGGCGAGACAAGTCCGGTGCAGGGCATCAGGGTCTCCATCAACAACAAGGAAATAGGCCAGACCAACAGCCGCGGCGTGGCTGTCTATAATTACGACGGCGAGCCGGGCAAGAAAGCCTCCCTCGCGCTGTCCGCCCCCGGATACATTCCTTCGACCTGGAAGGCAACGGTCATCCTTGAAGGCGAGCAGAACATCCAGCGGTACTTCTATCCCACAACGCCCCGCGCCATCCGGGTGGGGATCTACCGGTTCGCCAGCAACACGCCCGGCGTGGACCTGAAGGACGTGCTGGCACGGACCGAAGCCGCAGTGGGCAACAATCTTTTCAAATACCGGGCCTTCCGGGAAGTGCCGAGCGCGACGCTCCAGGCGGACATGAAGAAATACCGCATCAGCATCGACAAGGCCGTCTCCAAAGGATGGACCGACACGGGCCTCCGGAGGACCGTGGACATGATCGTCGTGGGCAGCGTGGCCAAGGACCAGAAGGGCCTGCTGATCGAGACCAAGTTCTACACCTCCGGCGGCAAGCTGATCCTGAGCCAGATCATGACGGCCCGGGACGAGCGGGACATCGGCAATGTGGCCAAGGAGATCGCCTCGGCCGTCGTGGAACGCTTCCCCTTTGAAGGGACGATCATCGACGTGGACGGCGACCGCTACCGCATCAACCTCGGCAAGGCGGATTACCGGATTGGCAAGGGCATGGAGTTCGCCCTCATGTCGCCCAGCCTGACCGAATCGGGCAAGGTCGCCGGGTACCGTGACATCGGCAGGGTGAAGGTCCGGAAAACGGATGATGCCGCCTCGATGACCGAGGTCGAAGACCTGAAGAAGGGCGAAAAGGTGAGCGTGGGCGACCGGGTGGTGCGGCGCATCTATCGCGACGAGGAAGGCCTCCAGAACTATTTCGTCCTGTCGGCGAAGGGCGGCGTGCCGCCTGATGTGTCGCCCCTCGTGGGCGTGAACATCTATCTGAACGACGACTGGGTCGGCTCCACAGGGGCGGGCGGCAAGGCGGAGATCCCCATCCGCGTGGGCAAAAGCTACAACCTGATGCTCTACCGGCACGGGTACCAGCAGCTGAGCGAGAAGGTCAAGATCGAGAAGAACAAGGACACGAAGGAGTTCGTCCTGCAGGTGAATAATTCGCTCTTCAAGCTGGAGACCGAGCCTTCGGGCGCCGATGTGTTCGTCGATGACGAGAAGGTGGGCAGAACGCCGATCCATGACGGCAAGCTTGTGAGCCTCGGGTTCCATACGGTGCGCATCACCGTGGGCGGCGACTATCGCGACTGGGAGGAAGTGGTCGAGTTCGACAAGAAGGTCGAGGACCGCACCGGCGGCCGCAAGATAATCCTGCAAAAGGACTATCTCAAGATGGGTGAACGGGCGGAGCAGAAGAACGATTACGACGCCGCCATCCAGGCCTACCGCAGCACGGAAAAAGGCCATCCCGACTACTCCGAGGCGCACCATCGGCTGGCCCAGATCTATCTGGACCAGAAGAACGACTATGATGCCGCGATCAGGGAGTTCGAGAACGTGCTGTCGCTGCCCGAGAACGAGCAGCTCATCTTTAAGCAGTTTGCCGTGGCCTTCACGAACCTGGGGCATGCATACTATGAAAAGGGGAACGCGCTGGTGCAGCGGGATAAGGAAAACGCGGCCCAGAGCTTCGCCAAGGCGATCCAGAACCTGAAAACGGCGAAGCAGAACACGCGGTTCTTCCCGAACCTGCAGTATGACGAGGCGGTGCACGACACCTATTATTACACGGCGCTGGCGTACCACAAGCTGTACCTGCTGACCAGGAAGTCGCAGATACTGAATGACGCAAACCTCGCCTGGAGGGAGTACTTCGACTTCTTCCCGAAGAAGCTCGAAGGCAACAGCATGTATGAGCAGAGCCGCGAGGCAGCGCAGAAATACTGGAACCAGATCAAGGACATGATGTAAGGCAGTGCAAGGAGGAGCAGGTGAAGGCGAGTTTTGAATGTTGTCTTTCCGGGGCAGTGTTGGCGGTCCTGCTGCAGTTCGGCCCCGTTGCAGCGGCCGAGGCCCCTCCTGCGGGCGCGCCTTCGTCAGGCGCCGCGCAGGGATCACGGGGCCATGCTCCCGATGCGGGTGCTGAGGCGGCCCCCGCAGCTGGTGTGCCGGACGCAGCGGCCCCTGCCGCCGAGGCAGTGGCGGCGGAAGAGCCGAAAAAGCCGGAGCCGATAGAACCGCTCATGGTGCGCCCGCTCATGCGGTTCGAGTCGGGCCGGAACGATTCCAATCCTGCCTGGTCTCCCTCGGGCAAATTGCTCGCCTTTGAGCGCAGCAAGGGGGACAAGAAAGAGATCATTATTGCCCGCCCCGACGGCACCACGGTGCATACCGTGTATTATCAGCTCTCGGAAGGCAGCACGGAAATGAAGTTCTTCTTCCCCGGCGTCTTCGAGGAGGTCAGCTATAATGCCGGCATCACCTGGGCGCCGACAGAGGACCGCTTCGTGTTCATGAGCAACGGCGGGGAGGGGAATTACGACATTTACCTGCGTGAGCTCGGCGGCAAGACCACAACGCGTCTGACGGACCACAAGGAGAAGGACGGTCACGCCCACTGGTCGCCTGTTGCCGATTCCCTTCTGTTCGTATCAGGGCGGACCGGCAAGGGCGACCTCTACCTCATGAAGCTGTCCGACCGTTCACTGACGCGGCTCACCAAAGGAGGGAAGGCCTACCTCTATCCTCAGTGGTCGGCCGACGGCAAAAAGATAGTGATGATGCACGGGAGCAATGAGAACCACGACATCTTCGTGATCGACGATCCGGCGAAGCCCGCGGAGACGCTCAGGACGATAACGCGGTGGAACGCCGACGATCTGCGGCCCATCTGGTCGCCTGACGGGAAAAAGATCGCCTTTTACACGAACTACAACGAGGCGGGCGATCCCCGGGTATGGGCGATCGCCGTGGTGGCGGCCGATGGTTCTGACCCCAAGGACGGCGACGGCCTTGCCGCCCGGATCGTGGCGGAAGACGTGGTGCCCGACGTGGAGCGCGGGCCCGCATGGCTGCCGGACAGCGCCCGGATCATCTATGTAAAGAATGACCGGCAGGAGTATAATCCGATCTTTATCGTGGACGTCAATGACCGGACCAGCCGCCTGCTCAAAACGGAAACGAAAATGAACCATGACGTTTCCTGCGCTGTTGACGGTTCGATCGCCTTCCGGGCGCAGGTGAACCAGTGGGACCAGATCTATATCGCGAAGCTGAAGCAGAAGCACTAGTCGATTGCGGTGAGGGCGGGTACGATGAAAACTCAGTGTTCCCTTGAAGAAGGCGTTGTGCGGGGCCGCCGCGGTTTTTCAGCGGTCCCGGCGGTCAAATGGATCGGGCTTTCGCTTGTCCTGTGGGGCTTCGCAGCCGTTCCCGCGCAGGGGTCCGACGATCCGGTGGCCCGCGCCATGAAGCTGCTGGAGCAGCGCTATTACGGCCAGGCGGCGGCGGCGCTCAGAACGGCGCTGCCCGCGCTCGATCCGGGCAGGCAGGGCGCGGCCCATCTGACCCTGGGCATGATCTATCAGCGGACGGCCGAACTGCATCGCGAGCTTCATCAGGCCTCCCTTGCCGTGAACGCCGATTATCTGAAGCGGCTCGACACGGCCCGGGGAGGCAGCAGGAGCCGGGTCGCGGGACTTTACTACGGCGAACTGCTGCTCGAGACGGGGAAGCCCGATATGGCAGCGCGGGAGATCGAGCAGTTCCTGGCCACGGGAGGTGTCGACGAGAAGCAGCGGACCGCCGGGAAGATCAGCCTCGGCATCGCCGCGCTCCGCAGCGGCGACCGGCAGAAGGCCGAGCGCCTGTGGTCCGAGGCGCCGGGCAGCGATCCCGAGGCGCTGGCCATGCTCGCCGCAGCCTACAGCGAGGCAGGCATGAACGACAAGAACCCGCTTGCCCTTGCGGACAAGAGCCTTGCCCAGGCAAAGAAGGGGAAGGGCGGCCCGGGAATGCGGCTGCTTGCCAGCGTTGTTCCTGTCTATGTGAAGGCAGGGCGCATCGATCAGGCGATTTCCCTCGTTTCAGAGTTCGACCTGAAGTCCTATTCCTACAAGGAAGTGCTGGGCAGGAGCAAGGTGATCTATTTCTATGAGTATTCCCTGCTCCGCTCCCTCTCGAACCTGTACCTGCAGGCAGCCATCGCATCCTTTGAGCGGGCGGTCCAGGATCCCAAGGTCCGCGACACAGCGAGCTATTATCTCGGCGCCGCCTACAGCATGGCCGGGGACATCGATCAATCCACGAAGGCGCTGACCACATTCATTGCCTCGCCCCAGATGCCGCAGCAGTTCAAGGACCGGGCAGCTGCCCGGCAGGCTGCGAATCACTATGAGAAGGGGAAACAGCTTGACGCCGTCTCGATCTGGGACGAACTGTCCGACCGCAAGCCGATCGACCCCGACCTCTTTGCCGAGATCCTCTTTGCCTGCAGCAGGCTGCAGGTTGACTGTCCCAAGGTGCTGAAAAAGGCCGTCGCCGCCGCCGAGGACGGGGAAGGCAGAAGATATGCCACGCTGAACATCGCGCTGGGGCGGTACTATCTGGGCAAGAAGGACCTTGGCCGGGCAGTGACGCACATGGAGGCAGGGAGAGACAAGAGCAACAAGAACAAGATCGAATCGAATGATCCGGCCATGTTCGTGAACCTTGCCGGCGCCTATTTCCGGACAAAGCAGTTCTCCGAGGCACTGGAGATCTACTTCGAGATGAGCAAGCAGTTTCCCGAGGTCCGCCAGATCCAGGAAGCCATGCAGGGCATCTACTCCATGGAGCACAAGAGCGCGGGTGACGTGAAGATACTCTAGGATTCCCTTGCCCACGGAGCGGGTGCGTTCCGGTAGGCCCGGCTCCGGGCAGTGAAGCGCAGCATTCCGAACTACTTGAGGAGGAAACCATGAAACGACTACTAATTCTGCTGGTGATTGCCGGAATGGGCTGGCTGCTTCCGTATACGGCAGAAGCGGCGCGAAAGACCGACGGACGCCCCGACGGCGGCTCCATGGGCTACGGGGAATACGGCCGGCCGTCGACGCTCGATCCGATCACGAGCAATGAAATGATCTCTCTCCGGCTGACGGAGCTGATCTTCAACGGCCTGGTGGGCATCAACGAGAAGCAGGAGATCGTGTCGGAGCTTGCCGAGAAGTGGGAGGTTTCCTCGGACGGCAGGACCTACACCTTCTTCCTGCGCAAGAACGTTGCATGGCATCCGCGGGAAGGCGAGGAGGCGAGGCCTTTCTCGGCCGATGATGTGATCTTCACCTACAAGGTGATGATGCATCCCAAGACCATCACTTCGCTCAAGGTCCGGTATGAGTTCATCGATACGGCGGAGAAGGTGGACGACTTCACGGTCAGATTCACCCTGAAGCGCCCGATCCTGAACGCCCTGGCGAAGTTCAGCTTCAAGATCATTCCGCGCCACGGACCGTCGAATCCCCTCTACCTCACGCGCGAGGATGCCTTTGTCCAGAACCCGATCGGTACGGGGCCCTACATCCTGAAGAACATCACGGCGGACCGGGAGATCATCCTCGTGGCGAACGAGAACTATTTCAAGGGCCGGCCGCATATCGACAAGGTCATATCCAAGCCCTTCGCCGACCAGAACATCATGACCCAGGCGCTCATGTTCAATGCCATCGACATGATCGTGCTGGTGAATCCCCGGGACATTCCCGAGATCCAGGGCGACAAGCGCTTCGTTCTGCAGCCCTACAACGCCCTGTCCTACTCCTTCTTCGGATATAACCTGCGGAACCCGCTGCTGGCCGACAAGCGCGTGCGCAAGGCCTTCAGCTACGCGGTGAACCGGCAGGAGATGCTCGATTCGTTCTTTAACGGCCAGGGCACCATCATCTCCGGCCCCTTTGCGCCTGGCAGCTGGGCCTACAACCTGGAAGTGCAGCCCCTGCCCTATGATCCCCAGAAGGCGATGGCGCTGCTGAAAGAGGC
>JBBIHD010000141.1:0-3121 GCA_037447195.1 Nitrospirota bacterium
CAGCGTCTGGGCTGATTCCCATGCCGGCTGCGGCGGCCTGTCGAGCCAGGACAGTGCGGCCGGGTCCTTCACTCCCCAGACAGCCAGCTCCAGCGCGAACTGGGACAGCTCCGAGACCAGGATCTCAGGCTGGCTGAAAGCCGGGAGGCTTTTGAGCTCGTGGCTGCTGTAGAGCCGGTAGCAGACGCCCGGTCCGAGCCGGCCGGCCCTGCCTTTGCGCTGCTCGGCCGAGGCGCGCGAGACCGGCCCGGTCTTCAGCCGGTTCATGCCCGTCTCGGGATCGTACTGCAGCATGCGCGTCAGGCCGCTGTCGACCACGACCTGCACGCCCTGGATCGTCAGGCTCGTCTCGGCAATGTTCGTGGCAAGCACGATCTTCCGCTTGTCCGGCAGCGGCATGATGGCCCGCTCCTGCTCCTCAAAGGGCAGGTCACCGTACAGCGCGTGAAGGGATATGCCGCTCTCAGCCTCGCCCACGGTTTCCTGCAGGCTGTTGGCGCAGGCGCGGATCTCGCCGGCCCCGGGCAGGAACACGAGCAGGTCGCCCTTCGTCTCCCGCAGCGCCGTTCGGACGGCCGATCCAACGCGCGCCGGAAGCGGTCCCTGGGCATTGTTGATATAGCGCTCCTGAACGGGATAGGATGTGCCGCCTGATGTGACAACGGCCGCCTTTCCGAGCAGAGAGGCAATGGGGCCCTGGTCCAGGGTGGCGGACATGACGAGCAACTTCAGGTCCTCCCGCAGGCCGGCCCGGATGTCAAGGCACAGGGCGAGTGCCAGGTCCGCATGGATGCTCCGTTCGTGGAATTCGTCGAAGATGACCAGCGCCGTTCCCGCAAGCCCCGGATCGGCCTGGATGCGGCGCGTCAGAACGCCCTCGGTCACGACCTCGATGCGGGTCTTGCCGGATATTCGCGCATCAAAGCGGATCGCGTACCCCACCGTCCCGCCGGGCTGCTCGCCGAGGCTCTGGGCCATCCACCGGGCAGCGGACACGGCGGCGATCCTGCGCGGTTCGAGCATCACGATGCGGCCCGCGTCCGGCGGCAGCATGTCGAGCAGGGCCAGCGGCACCCGCGTGGTCTTGCCGGCGCCCGGAGGCGCGTGCAGCACGACGGCGGAGTGAGAACGCAGGGCGTCTTTCAATGCCGGCAGGACCGTATCAATGGGATAGGAGGTCACGCGGTTATAATAACATGGACCAGGGGCGGGAGGAAGGCGGAACTGTTATTCATACAAAAACGACTGGGACACGGAAAAAGCGGATAACTACTCATCCTGAAATAAATTGGACACGGATTAACACGGACAAACCCGAAAGACCGTTTCGCCACGGATGAACACAGATAATCAGGGATGGTTCAAATAGTTAAACTAAAGCAGCTGAACGCCTGATTTCTCTCTAAAATCTGCGTTCATCTCCGTTCAACTACGGTTCTAACGACAGTGCATTTTTGAAAAACACCGCCGCAGCTCAGCGGGTAAATCAGTTGTTTACGATTCATCAGATTTGCTCCGCATCCAATGGTTCATGATCTCGTAGGAAGTCAATTTGTCACATAGAGGCACAGAGGACACGAAGAAAAGCCAATTGAAAAGAAAGGGTTTTTATCCTTTGTGACTTCGTGGCTTTGTGTGAGACCGGACTTTTTACGAATTTATCAATGGTTCTTCTTCGATCGAACAACTCGCACGATCACTGCCTTCCGGCGCTGCTTTGCATGGCCTGGTACAGGCGCTGCACCAGGGCCTGGTTGTAGCCGTGGGAGGTCATGTTGGCGAAAATCCGGCCCCGAATGGGCAGGCCGAGAAGGTAGAGGTCGCCTATCAGGTCCAGTATCTTGTGGCGCACGAACTCGTCGGGATAGCGGAGCTCCGTGTTGATGACCTTGCCGCCGTACATGATGATGTGAGAGTGAAGATATCCGCCGCCGACGGTGCCCATCTTCTGGGCCATTTCGATGTTCTCAAAGGTGTTAAAGGAGCGGGCAGGGGCGATTTCCTTTGCAAAGGAAGCGCGCGCGGGATCGAATGAAAAGGTCTGCTCGCCTATGGGCGGAGGATAATCGACGCGCATGGATATCTCGAAGCCGTCGAAGGGCTCCACAAAGAGGTGCTTTTCCTGCGGCGACTCGGCGCCGACGCCGATCTTCCGGCGGATCACGGCGACCCTGGTCGCCGCGGACTGCTCCACGATCCCCGCCTCTTCAATGAGATCGCAGAAGCCCTTGGCCGAGCCGTCGATGTTCGGTATCTCCTCGTCGGCCTTGATAAGGACGTTGGTTATGCCGTACATTGAAAGGACGGCCATGATGTGTTCCACGGTGCGGACGCGGCGCCTGCCGTTCTCCAGGGTCGTGGAGTTGGCCGAGAAGGTCTTTGATGACGAAACGGGAGAGTAGTTCTCCAATGAGGTGATCTGTCCGCTGATGGTCTGGCCGTCGAGCGTTTGAAAGAGGACCCCTTCGTTCGTCCCGAGAGGGCTCATGATCACGCCGGTGTTCCGGCCGCTCAGCAGCCCGATGCCGTTCAGGACCACGTTGCGCCGGAGGGTGCGCTGCGGTTCAGAGGAGTCCACCACCTCGACCACGCCTGCCGGCAGGGACAGGTCGGCGCTCACGATCTCAAGCCTCGTATCCGAGGGGAGGTCCCCGCCGCGCACGGCAGGACGGTGCTTCAGGGCCGACGCCACCTTGTCGAGCAGCACCTCGAGATGCAGCGGCTTTTCCAGAAAATCGTAGGCGCCGTTCTTGATGGCGGCAACGGCCGCATCGATCCCCGCATGTCCGCTCATCATGATGACGGGAAGCGCCGGGAGCCGGTCGCGCAGGCGCTGCAGCAGCTGCATGCCGTCCATGCCCGGAAGCCAGACGTCCAGCAGCACAAGGGAGGGCTCCATGGCGCCGAGCTTTTCCCAGAAGCTCTCGGCGTCCTGAAATGCCAGTGCCTGATACCCCTCGTCCTTCAGGATGCTCGCGACCGTAGAGGTAATGGAGGATTCGTCGTCTATTATGCAGATAGGGTTCATAGTCATATGCAGCCGGGCGCTGTGGAGGCAGACGGAACTGCCATCGGCAGGCGTCTTTACTATATCGCATCACCGGTCATTAGACAAGCAAAA
>JBBIHD010000141.1:3131-3428 GCA_037447195.1 Nitrospirota bacterium
CCTCTCCGATCAACCGGACATGGTTTACTATATAACATCATACCTCGTTATACAAGAGCAAAGACCGCCACGCGGATAATACATCATACTGCTTCTCTCAGCATTGCAGACGCTCTTGCAGGAGGATATACGCCATGAACGCGTTAAGTATGGTCATAAAATGTGAAGCGGCCAGAGGACTGAAGGCCTGGCCGCTTCCGGAATTACGGGATGATGGAAAACCCGTCGCCGGCGGCATGCGTAGTAAGGCAACGCTTTGCTCCGGACTTATGATGCTCGCGTGCTCTGTTATATCTT
>JBBIHD010000141.1:3438-4015 GCA_037447195.1 Nitrospirota bacterium
ACGGCTGCAGTGCCACCCGCCTCATTCTCACAGCAAGGAGCATTGCGGGAACCAGGAGAAGGAGCAGTCCCGGATACATAACGCTGTAGACCACCGGCGTAAGCGCCCACCGCGCGACAGTCCGCAGGATTGCATGCTCTCGGATAAGGTCAGCAACCGGCGGTGAGTACGCATAGTAGAACCTTACGAATACCTCCCCTGCCCTGTTTGTCAGAAGGTATGTGTCCCTGAAGTCCCGCAGGACGATGACATGCGGATCCAGGTATGAACCATAGGCTGCTGTAGCGATAAAGCAGCCTCCACCGCCGCCGCTTGATGGCGGAGGAGGTGGGTCGTTGTCGTCGATAGTGACGGTTGCGCTGTCCGGTGCGCCCACGGCATACGCGTCATTTGCAGTAATCGTCAGGATCGCGGTCTCAGGTCCTTCGTAGACGGCATCATCTACAGGGGTGACGACAACGAGAGCATTAGCAGAACCGGTCGCGATCACGACACTGCCGCTCACAGTGCTGTAATCGGCTCCATTCGCAGCCGTTCCGCTCAGCGAATAGATCACGGTCAGAGGGTAGGAGGTATC
>JBBIHD010000141.1:4068-6355 GCA_037447195.1 Nitrospirota bacterium
GTTCAAGCCTTCTTCAGCAGCGTCCGGATCCGTCGCGGCGACGATGACCGTTGGGACGATCCCAGAACCTGAAAGCGGCACGGCAAAGGTAGAATTAGCCGCGCTGCTGGTGATCGTCACGTTGGCCGTGCGCGAACCCGCCGCTCGAGGCGAGAAGTTTACATTGATCGTGCAGCTGCCGCCCGCCGCGAGGTTGCTGGAACTGCTGCAGGTTCCGCCGACTATGTTAAAATCAGAAGCATCTACTCCCGTAATGCTCAACCCCGTGAAGGCCAACGTCATCGAGGCGGTATTGGTATTCGTTATAGTAAGAGTCTGTGGAACCGCTGTCAACCCGACGTAGGTATTGACAAAACTTGCGCTCACGGGGCCGGACTTAAGAAGTCTGCTTCCAACACCTACTGCTGCTGCCGCGTTAATAATTCCCGACCCGCAGGTCGTGATGGTGCAGTCGGAAGGTGTCCCCGTGGGGAAGGTGCGCGCCGTGCTTTGTATGTTCGTCAAAACCTGAGCGGGCGTCAGCGCCGGATTCGCCGCGAGCATCAGGGACACGATCCCGGCCACATGCGGGGCCGCCATGCTGGTGCCCTGATAATATCGATAGCTGTCAGCCACTGCAGTGGTCGTTCCCGTATTCAGCGTGGACAATATGCCATTTGGATCATTCGTAAAGCCCTGCGCCCCGCCTGGGGCGGCGATCTTCACCACATTACCGAAGTTGCTATAAGAGCTCCTGCCGCCGGAGCGATTCGTGGCAGCAACGGTGATGACGCCTGTGCAGTTTGCCGGCGTGTATCCCGAGGCATTCGCATTCTCGTTTCCCGCAGCGACTACTACAACGGCTCCGGCAGCGACTACATTGTTTATGGCGGTTTGAGTCGCAGTACTGCATGTTCCAGCTGTTCCCAGGCTGAGATTCAGCACCTTTGCAGGGTTTGCATTTGCTGGGACACCGGTCACCGCCAGGCCTGCGGCCCAGCGCGCGCCGTCGATGGTGTCCGAAAGATAACCGCCGCACTTCCCGAGCACGCGGACAGGAAGTATCTTTGCTGCCCAGTTCACGCCGGCCACGCCTGCGTTGTTATCGGTCATGGCGCCGATGGTGCCTGCTACGTGGGTGCCATGCCAGGAACTATTGACGTTTACCGTTGTAAAACCGCCTCCACACTCACCTATAGACTCCCAATCGCCCGGATCAGTGGGGTCGTTGTCCCTGCCGTTGCCGTCGTTCGCGACGAAGGCGTCACTGATGAAGTCATATCCTGGAACGACCCGCCCGTTGCTATCAAGAATATTACTGTCAATGTCTGCGTGCGGCAGCAGCCCTGTATCGATCACTGCAACTACAATACTGGCTGAACCAGTGGTAATGTCCCAGGCTCCGGGAAGATTTGCTCCTCCTGTTGCGTCGAAGTAGTGCCACTGGTTTGCATACTGCGTATCATTCGGA
This sequence comes from Nitrospirota bacterium, assembly GCA_037447195.1. Classification (GTDB taxonomy): domain Bacteria; phylum Nitrospirota; class UBA9217; order UBA9217; family UBA9217; genus GWC2-57-13. The sequence goes on from JBBIHD010000141.1 coordinate 5,519, forward strand.
GCAAGCGTTCGATGCACGATCAGGTCCGGCTCTGCATATTCCACACTTACATCACCTTTCAGCCTCTGCACAATGACATCCAGCTCTGCCGGGGTCATGGCGTAGGGAAGCTTCAACACCTGGGCGTCGCCTGACATGGCGCGGAAATGGGCCATGGGCACGACTGCAACAGCGCTAAATGTATTCACACGATCGTGGCTCAGGACAGATGCCCGGGCAAGGCTTCGGTCCTTGAATTTGACGATCAACTGGTCGGTCCGTCCATGGCTCGGCGAAAAGCCTAATTGCGCATCGTCCCCGACGCTGGCCCTGACCGCAGATGATTGCGACAGCACCAGGCCGAAGAGCAGCGCAAGGACCAGCATTCCCTCAAATCGCAATCCCACCATGTTCATTGATCTCCTCATCATACAATAGCTCTTCTCATTATCGATGCTGGTGGCGCAGAACGCTATCCTCTTCCAGATACTCCACATCCGCCCTTTTCTGCAGGCGCCGAATTATTTCGCGTAATTGAGCGGCGTCGGCGCTGTTCTGAAGGCGAATCACGTGCGCTCCACCCGACAGTGGCCGCACATAGACCAATGCCGCGCCTGCATCGCCCGAAAGCTCCCGGACCATCTCCGCCCGAAGCGGACGAGCTGCGCCCTCACGAAACTTTATGATAAGCTGGGCAGGCATCGGCGATTCAGCAGACGTCTGCACCTGAGCGCGATCTGGGCTGATGCGGGCGGACGCCTGGCTGCAGCCCGCCAGAGAGGAAATGACCATCAAGAAGACTATTTTGTTCCGATGACGCATCATATTCTCATTCTGAAGCAGCAGACAGGCCTGATG
>JBBIHD010000142.1:0-6352 GCA_037447195.1 Nitrospirota bacterium
AGGGACCTTTCAAAGGACAACGTGATCCTGAAGCTGCCGGGCGTTGTGGTGAACCTGGTCAAACAGGATTCGGACGCCAAGACCCTGGCCAACCCCCGGGTGCGGGTCCTGAACAACAAGCAGGCGAAGTTCCATATCGGCGACAAGATCCCGGTCCAGACGTCGACGACCCAGGCAACGACGGTCACCCAGGTCACGTCCACCTTCGAGTACAAGGACGTGGGCATCAAGGTGAACGTGGAGCCCACGGTTCATTTGAACAATACGGTGACGCTCAAGCTGGGCCTGGAGATCAGCACGCTGGGAGACGCCCTCGAGTTCGGGGGCGGGCAGAAGCAGTTCCGGTTCGGCACGCGCAACACCGATACGATGCTGAATCTCCGGGACGGCGAAACGGTGATCATCGGCGGCCTGATCAAGGACGAAGAGCGCAAGGGCCGCGTCAAGATCCCGATCCTGGGAGATATTCCCGTCATCGGGAAGCTCTTTTCGTCGGCTGATGACGGCACAGTGAAGACGGACATCCTCATGTCCATAACGCCGAACATCGTGCGCGGCCTGGAGCTGCCGGACCGAGAGGTCCAGAGCTTCTGGTCCGGTACCGAAGATGCCTACGACACGAAGCCGCTCTTCCTTACGTCAATTGGAAGAACAAAGACGTCTGAAAAGACGGCAGTGCTGGATGTGATGGCAAAGCAGGAGCCCGCCGAGCCCCTGGCGCCTGAAGCGCCCGCTGCCGCTGCTGCGCCGCGGCTCGAAGTGCGACCTGCCGAGGCCGTTACCGCCGTGGGGCAGGAAGTGAGGTTCGAGATCACGGCGGACAACGTGAAGGACCTCTACGGGGCCATGATCACGCTGTCCTACAGCAAGGACATGCTGGACTTCAAGACAGCCAGCGAAGGGGGACTGCTCAAGAAGGACGGGCAGCAGACATCGTTCCTTTTCTCGCATAATGAAAAAGCGAACACCGTGGACATCTACATGACGCGAATAGGCGATGTGGGAGGCGTGGACGGCGCCGGAAGCCTGTTCACGCTCCTTTTCCAGGGGCGCTCCAAGGGGTCCGGCTCCCTGAGCGCTTCAGGCAAGCTGCGGAATGCGAACAGGGAGCAGGTGAACGCCAATGCTGCAGGGAAAGTGGCCGTTCAGTAAGGCGGTGAAAAGGGCGCGTGGATCTGCGGATCGAACATCACCTCCGCAGCGCAGCGCTTCGCATGGGCTCACGCTCATCGAGCTGCTCGTGGTGATCGCGATCCTGTCTATCCTTGCCGCTGCGGCAATGCCTTTGTCGCAGATGAGTGTGAAACGGGTAAAAGAGGCGGAGCTGCGCGGGAACCTGCGCATCATCCGGGCGGCGCTGGACGAGTTCCGGAAGGACTGCGACGCAAACGTGCTTGCAAAGCTCGAAGGGTACTGCCAGACCGAGCGGGGCAACTATCCGGAGTCGCTGGAGCTGCTGACAGAGCCGCTGAAGCTGGCCGGCGCCGTGGACAAGGTGAAAAAGTATCTTCGGCGCATTCCCCGGGACCCCATGACGGAGCTCGAAGACCCGGACAATCCGAACAACTGGGGCCTGCGGTCCTATTCGGATGAGCCTGATTCCACCCAGTGGGGCGGCGGCAACGTGTATGACGTTTATTCCAAGAGCGAGGCAACAGGGCTGGACGGGTCCAAATACAGTACCTGGTGAGATCGATGCAGATGATGAAGAACAGGGGCGGGATAAAAGGTCAGGCATGGCTGGAGAAGGGCTTCACGCTCATCGAGCTGATGATCGTGCTGGCCATCATGGGCATCCTGCTGACCATTGCCCAGCCGAGCCTCAGGCGAAGCATCGTGAAGGCAGATGAGGCGGTGCTGAAGGAGAACCTGTTCCAGATACGCGACGCCATTGACCAGTATTACGCCGACAACGGCTCCTATCCTGAGGACCTGGAAGCGCTGGTGAGCGCCGATGACCGCACGCGCAGCTATCTGCGCGGCATACCGAAGGACCCGATGACCCGCCAGCCCGACTGGATCACCGTCGCCTTTGAGGGCGAAGAGGGCGGGATCTTCGATGTGCACAGCGCAAGCGCCCTTGTCGCTCTGGACGGAACCCCCTACAATACGTGGTGAAAACCCCGGCAGTCCCTCTGGAAGGGGACTGCCGGAGCGCTCAGGATATCACTTCTCTCCGCTGCGGTCACTGCTGATGGACCGGCGCGTGCTCGAACTCACCGCCCCAGATGTAGCTCTCCAGGTCGCGGATCGTCGCATCCTGCTCGGCAATGATGGCGTTGACGATATCGCCGATGCTCACGACGCCGATCAGTACGCCCTGTTCCCGCACAGGCAGGTGGCGCACCCGTTTTGCGCTCATGAGCGCCATGCAGTCCGCCAGCGTCTGGTCCGGCCCCACGCAGATCACCGGCGTGGTCATCAGTTCTCCCACGGGCGTCTGCTTCGAGGCCTTGCCTTTCAATATCACCTTTCGCGCATAGTCCCGTTCCGAAAAGATGCCGGCCAGCCTGCCCTTGTCGACGACCAGGAGCGCGCCAATGTCCTTTTCAGCCATCATCTCCAGGGCCTCAAAGGTCATGGCCTGCGGCGAGATCCACCAGTAGCCCCCGCCTTTTTCCTGTAAAACCTGCCGCACTGAGATCTTGGTATTCATAGCTCCACCTCCCTCACCCGCATAAAGCGGTTTTGAAAACTGGAAATTGCATATTTGATGGACTCGTAAAATAGCGGGTTTAACCACTGAGTCAGGTCGGGCACTGAGGAAACCCGCTAGTTCGTATATTTTTTCTCCGTGTCTCAGTGCCTCCGTGGTGGATATTGAGATATTATGAATACATCATATGAGTTTTTAAAAGTGCACATTTTGCCAATGAGTGAGCGTCATCCCTGTTCCGCCCTGGTGTTACCAAAGTCAGCTCGAATAAAAAAGGCCGAACCGCCTCGGGAATGCTCCTTCGGCAGCCCGGCCGTCTTTAGCTCATAAAGACCCGAAGCTTTCCGTCCCTTCTTCGCAGAAGGTTTGGCCTTATCGAATTATTACCTGATCAGTTGTTCTTAAAATAGCATTATTCTCCTTATTTGTCAATTGCTTAACTCTGGCTAGCAAGTCTTCTGCATTTCCTGTTTGACTATCAATCTACTACTATAGTACTGTAAATGGTAAATATGCCGGTTTTTCACGAAGGGCAAATGCCGAAAGTATGAGGTTTTCGCTCTTTCGCAGCGTCCATAGGCTATAATATAGTGTCAATGCTCATGGGGCAGGTATAATGGCGAAACAATCAGCGGAACAAACAGAGAATGGCCGGATGCATGGCGCCCGCCAGGCATCGCAAAAGATGTTGTTTGCGCGCACCGCTCTTCCTGCCTTCGCCCTCCTGCTCCTGCTGTTCCTCATTTCCGCCGCAGCATTCCTCTGGTACGATGTTCCGACCCTCCTTTTTGTTGCACAGTTTTTCATACTCGCCCTGTCCGGCGCAGCAGGATATTATGCCTACCGGTCCCTGGTGAAGCGGACGGACCGGTCGCTCACGGAGCAGCGCCGGTACTACCAGGGCATCGTCGAAAGCCGCCATGAGAGCGTGCTGGTCATCGACCGGGACTTTCTGATTCGCGATCTGAACAACAACTACCTGAAGGCCACCGGTCGAAGCCGCGAGGACGTGCTCGGGAGGCCCTGCTATGCCATTTCACACGGACGCACAACGCCCTGTCCCGACAGCGGCGACCATCCCTGTCCGGTGCGGTACGCTTTTGACACGGGCAGGCGGAAAAGCTGCGTCCATACGCACTACCGTCAATATGGAGAGCGCTACGAGGTGGAGGTGTCCGCATCGCCGCTCGTTATGAAGGGCGGGCAGGTATCGCTGGTGGTGGAGACGATCCGCGATGTGACGGAGCTGAAGCATCTGAAGTCGCTCTTCCTGCAGTCGCAGAAGATGGAGACCGTGGGCAGGCTGACAGGCGGCATCGCCCACGATTTCAACAACCTGATGAACGTCGTGATCGGCTACAGCGAGATGCTGTTGAACAGGATGCCGTCCGGCAACAAGGACCGCACGGCCGTCAAGAGCATTCTTGACGCCGGTGAGCGGGCGGCGAACCTGACGAACCAGCTGCTCGCGTTCAGCCGCAAGCGCATCATCGAGCCGCGGGTGCTCGATCTGAACGCGGTGATCGCCAATATGGACCGGATGCTGCAGCGCGTCATCGGAGAGGACATCGAACTCCTGACCGTTCAGGCCGAGCGGCTGGGCCGGGTGAAGGCGGACCCCGGCATGATCGAGCAGATAATGATGAACCTAGCCGTGAATGCCCGGGACGCCATGCCCGGGGGGGGAAAGCTCGTGATCGAGACGGCGGACGCGGACCTGGATGATTATTATGTCCGCACCCACCGCGGCGCGAAGGCCGGCGCCTACGTGATGATGGCCGTGTCGGACACGGGTGACGGCATGACGAGCGATGTGAAAGGCCGCATCTTCGAGCCCTTCTTCACGACCAAGACGATGGGCAAGGGGACCGGTCTGGGACTCTCGACGGTCTACGGCATCGTGAAGCAGCATGACGGGTACATCATGGTCTACAGCGAGCCGGGCAGGGGCACGACCTTCAGGATATATCTTCCGCGCGTCGAGGGAGAGGCGGAAGCAGTAGGAAGGAAGCGCGCGAAGAAGGTGCCGAAAGGATCTGAAACGGTCCTGCTCGTGGAGGATGATGAAGGTTTGCGCACGATAGCCGCCCAGATGCTGCGGGAGCTCGGTTATTCGGTGCTCACCGCGTCCTGCGGCGAAGAGGCCCTGCGGCTGCTTGCGCAGCAGCCGGAGCAGGTGGACCTGCTGTTCACTGACGTTGTGATGCCGGGCATGGGCGGCAAGGTGCTGGCAGAAAAGGCCCAGTCCTGCCTGCCGGGCCTGAAGGTGCTCTTCACCTCCGGCTATACGGACAACGCCATCACCCATGGCGGCATACTGGATTCCGGCATGTCCTTCATTCAGAAGCCCTTCACCTCGGGCATGCTGGGGTGGAAGGTGCGGGAAGTCCTCGATGTGGCTGTGGAAAAGACCCCGTCGTGACGAAGCCAGCCGAGGGGACCGGCCCCCCAGGGAACCGCGATGCGCCATCAGGCGGCATCGTTCGAATATCTCGCGCAGCTCCTGCCTGCCCTGTTCCTGCCAGGGAAAAAAAGCTTGCACCATCCCAGTGAAATCAGTAATATACGCTCTGTGATCACCGTCAGAGATTCAGTGAGAACATACCGCGCCACCGGCCTTCCTGCCATACTTCAGGCACGGTCAACAGGATATGTGCCTGAAGATGTCCTGGTCTCATTCCATCGCATATGCAGTCGCCTGCCTTCGCGCTTTGCGGGCCGCCATGCCCTCTATCGGACCCGGCCCCTGCGGGCCGGAGCGGCCTGTCCGGCGGCCGAGGTGGCAGCATGAGGCCCACCGTCGTCATCCTTGCCGCAGGGCTCGGCACGCGCATGAAGTCAGGCACAGCCAAGGCGCTCCACCTCCTGGCAGGAAAACCCCTTGTTCGCCACGTGCTCGACACCGCGGCCATGCTGGACCCGGAAAAGATCGTTGTCGTTGTCGGACATCAGTCCGAAGCTGTGACTGCGGCCGCAGCAGGGCCGGGCGTCGAGACCGTGGTCCAGCGAGAGCAGCTCGGCACGGGCCACGCCGTTCTGCAGGCGCGAAGGGCGATCGAGGCGGCGTCAGGGCCCGTGCTGATCCTCTGCGCTGACACGCCGCTTATCCTGCCTGATACGCTCCGGTCGCTGATCACGGTCCATACAAAAGGCCGGGCTGCTGTTACGCTTCTTACCGCCCGCGTGCAGGACCCCTTCGGATATGGCCGGATCGTCCGGACCGGCGGCAAGGTCATGCGCGTTGTGGAGGAAAAGGACGCCACAGCGGCCCAGAAGAAGATCACGGAAGTGAATGCCGGCGTCTACTGCGTGGACGGAGCATTTCTTCTATCGGCCCTTGCATCGGTGGGGAACAAGAACGCCCAGGGGGAATATTATCTTCCCGATGCCGTTGCCGCCGCGCGGAAACAGCGCCGGAACACGGCGGCCCTTGTAGCCGCTGATCCCCGGGAAGTGCTGGGTGTGAACACGCGGTTCGATCTGAGCCTGGCCGAGAGCGTGCTCAGCCAGCGCACGAACCGCCGCTGGATGCTGGCAGGCGTAACAATGCCCGACCCCGACAGCGTGTTCATCGGGAGCGACGTTGTTCTCGGCGCCGATACGACGCTCTATCCCGGCGTCCGCATTGAAGGCAGCACCTCAGTGGGGCAGGGATGCGCCATCTATCCCGGAACGCGGATCATGGACAGCGTCATC
>JBBIHD010000143.1:0-6340 GCA_037447195.1 Nitrospirota bacterium
TGGGGCGGCTTTTTGAGGAGTTCCATGGCCTGTGCAGTCCGCTCCCGGTCGTCTTCGTGGACGAGGGGCATGAAATTCCTGCCCAGCAGCTCCTGCTCGGACTTGCCGAAGAGGTCGCAGTAGGAGGGGCTTACGAAGAGGAACCGCCCCTGAGCGTCGACTTTTACCACAAGGTCTGTCTGGTTCTCGACCAGCAGCCGGTAGTCGGCCTCGCTTTTGAGCAGTTGGAGCCGCACCTGCTTCTGCGACCGGTATTGTGACAGCAGCCAGTAGAGCAGCGCGGCAGTGGCGAGCACATAGAGCCAGCCCTTGAAGGGCTGCAATCTCGTGAGGCCGCCCGCATCATCAGCGAGCCGCAGCATCAGAGGGTCGGAGAAGTATATCCAGAGGCCGCCCGCCAGCAGGTACAGCACGGCAATGGATAGAGGGGTAAAATGAGGAAAAAGCCTTCTGCGTTTATTTGGAAGATTGTTCATGGGCCGGGGCCTCCCGAGCCCGTGAGCGCTTCGCGCACTTTCCTGAGCAGTTCGCGGGGCGAGACCGGTTTGGATATGAAATGGAGCCCTTCCTCCAGGATGCCCTTGCGGTGCATGATGTCCGCCGTGTATCCGCTGGTAAAGAGCGCCCGGACCGCGGGTTTGAGCGTTCGCGCCGTTTCGTACACTTCTTTTCCGTTCCTTTTCGGCATTACGACGTCGAGCAGCAGCAGGCTTATGGCATCCTGGTGAAGTTCAAAGACGCGCACCGCCTCATCGCCGTCCGCGGCAGCGAGCACGGTATAGCCGAACTGTTCCAGCACGGCCCTGACCAGCTCCCGCACTTCCTTGTTGTCCTCGGCAACCAGCACCGTCTCGGTCCCGCCGGAAGGCTGCGAATCGCTTTCGCGGAGGCGCGGCGCAGGCATGTCCGCGGTGAGGGGCAGGTAGACCTTGAAGGTCGTACCCTGGCCCGGTTCGCTGTAACAAGTAACATAGCCGTCGCACTGCTTTACGATGCCATAGACGATGGACAGGCCCAGGCCGGTCCCTCTGCCCACTTCCTTGGTGGTGAAGAAGGGCTCGAAGATGCGCTGGGCCGTGCCCCGGTCCATGCCTTCGCCCGTGTCCGAAACGGTGATGAGGGCATAGGGGCCCGGTTTGCCGTAGCCGTGGACCTGGCGGAAGGACGCGTCGAGCTCCACACTGCTCAATTCTATGGCGAGGGTCCCGCCGCCGGGCATGGCGTCGCGGGCGTTCGTGGCAAGGTTCATCAGGATCTGCTCGATCTGGCCTGCATCGCCCAGCACCGTTACCGGCTGATCGGGTACGGCCACGGTGAGGTCGATGTCTTCGCCGATCAGCCGGTGCAGCAGCTTGTCCACCCGCGCCAGGATATCGTTCAGCGACAGGGGCCGGAGGTTCACCTGCTGTTTTCTGCTGAAGGCCAGCAGGCTGTGGGTCAGGCCGGCTGCGCGCTCGCTCGATGCAAGGACCTGGTCCGCGTATCCCCGCAGCGGGCTGTCCCCGGCCAGCCCGTTGCGCAGCAGGGTTCCGTACCCGATGATCGCCGTCAGGATATTGTTGAAGTCGTGGGCAATGCCGCCGGCCAGCGTGCCCACGGCCTCGATCTTCTGGGCATGGCGGAGCTGATCCTGCAGTTTGCGCGAGCACGTGATGTCGTGGTACTGCCAGAGGTGGCCGAGAGCCGAGCCTTGTATGAAGATGGGAACATAGGTCCTCTCCAGGGTGCGGCCGTCGGCCAGGGATATCAGCTCGCCGCCCACGGTCAGGGCTTCACGCATGATCTCTTCCTTGCGCTTGAAGAATCCCACAGTGTCCGTAAATATGGCACGGGACAGCTTTGCCGTTTCATGGCAATCCATGCCGATCAGGTCCTGGGGCCGGGCCGCGATATTGAAGATTTCGCAGAAGGCATCATTGGCCAGGGCGATCTTCTGCTCCCTGTCCTCGAACAGGATGCCGTCTTTCATATTGCCGATCAGGGCCGCGAACTGGGACATGGTGGTATGGAGCGCATCTTCGGTCCTGCGGCGCTCGGTGACATCATGGACAATGGAAAAGAGCAGCCCTTTTCCCTGGTATGCGGCCGGGCCGGAGTAGACTTCCACGTCTCGTACGTCGCCGCATGCGCGACGGTGGCGGAACAGGAAATAGTTCCGCTCTTCCCTGCGGGCCCGCTCCATTTCCCGGAAGACCTGGTCCGGCGTCAGGGTGTTGATGTCCGTGATCTTCCGGGCTTTCATGCCCTCCAGGGTGTAACCGTAGAAGGCGCGGGCCGCCGGGTTCGCGTCCACGATAGCTGCTGTTTCCGGGTCAATGACCAGCATGATTGAATGGCTGTTGTCGAAGAGGTTCCTGTAGCGTCGTTCGCTTTCGAGCAGGTCCTTTCTTGTTTTTTGAAAATAGACGAGCAGCACCGACAGGGCGATGGCAAAGCCGAAGAACGCGGCAAGCAGAAAACCCCAGGGAGCGAACCACTCTATGGGCCGCAGAAAGGGATAGTTGAGCTTGTGGATGCCCCAGAAGATAAAGAGCCATGCCGTGGTCTGTTTCCAAGGACCTGCGGCGTCGCTGAACCGGATGAAGGCGATTCCTGTCCAGATATATACGGCGCCGAGAAAAAAGAAGGTCGGGATAGTAAGCAGAATAAAGGACAAGGGGAGGGCCGAGGCGGCCGCGATCCAGAGAACGCCGGCAACTCCCGCATACCACCAGGCGCGGGAAAATTTCTTTCCCGTGAAGAGCAGCGTCCCCCAGAGCAGAAAAATGCCGCTTGCCAGCGTGGTTATCAGGGCTAAGGCCATAAGGACCGGGGTTTCACGATGAAGCAGCATTGCGAGCTGCAGCGCCAGCCTGACGCAATAGATCGTCCAGCTTGCAAGCCATATCCGCACGAACCGTTCGCGATACTCGCGGTACAGGTGTGCGTACACGAGTGTGAGTACGAAAGATCCGGCAAGGGCTGATGACACGGCGGGAACAAGCCATTCCATGGGAGGACCACCTTTACCGCGGGGGCAGAAGTCAGGAGCATTATTAGAGTAGTAATTACTCAGGTCAGCCGCTCGCTCTGTCGCTTAACGTGCCATAAACGCTGAACCTTCAACAGCGTAAGTGCTTATGCCCTCAGCGCTTTTGGTCCGCAGGCGCTTCCATTGCACGCTCACAGCGCCTATCGCTCATGGCTGACCTGTGTACCTGAGCAGTTACTTAGAGTATATGAATGAAGGTAGCACAGGAGGTGTGGACCGTCAAGGCAGGGGCCGGGAAGATGAGAAATATACGGTGTTTTCTGGTATACTATCCCGTAAGGCGATGATTTGGCCTGAAATTTCAATGAGTTCACAGGAGAAGGAATGGCTGCCACGGACACGAAGAAAAAGATGCTCGGCGAGATGCTCGTAGCCGGCGGGCTCATCAAGGAAGAACAGCTCAAGAAGGCCCTCGAGGAGCAGAAGAAGCGGGGCGGCAAGGTCGGCGAGCTCCTGGTGGACCTCGGCTTTCTCACGGAGTACAATCTGGCCTCCTTCCTGGGGCGGCAGCTCCAGATACCCTACGTGGAGATCGACAAACAGCTGGTGGACACCGACACGGTGCGGTTGATCCCCGCTGCCATGGCGAGGCGGCTCACGGCCATTCCCCTCTACCGGGACAAGGAGGCCATTGTCGTGGCCATGGCAGACCCGCTCAATATCTTCGGGATCGACGATATCCGGAAGGCCGCGGGCAGGGAAGTGCGCCAGGTAGTGGCCACGCGCAGCGACATCATGCGCGCCATCGACCGGTTGTACGGCGTTTCCATGGCCATCGACGACGCGGTCATGGACTTTGCCGGCGGCGCCGTAGAGACCGAGGCGGGCGTGATCCCCGACGTGGTGTCCGAGGACGCTCCGGTGGTGAAGCTCGTGAGCATGGTGATCGCCCAGGCCATCATGGAGCGGGCCAGCGACATCCATATCGTGCCTGAGGGCAAGAACGTCAAGGTCCGGTACCGCATCGACGGCGTGCTGCGGGAGCTGAAGACCTTCCAGCGCGAGATGCACGCGCCTATCGTGTCGCGCATCAAGATCCTGGCCGACATGGACATCGCCGAGAAGCGCGTTCCCCAGGACGGCCGGTTCCAGGCCCGGATCACGCACGGCGACGCGGGGCCCGTGGTCACGTCGGTCTTTCGGGAGCGCAGCGCCCTGCGCATGGACGGCGACACGACGGTGGACCTCCGCGTCTCAACGCTGCCCGTGATCCAGGGCGAGACCGTGGTGATGCGCATCCTCGACCGCACGCAGATCATCCAGAACCTGGAAGGGCTGCATTTTTCGCCGGACATGCTTGGGCGGTATAAGGGGCTCATCCAGCGGCCCTACGGCATGATCCTTGTCACGGGCCCCACGGGAAGCGGCAAGACCACCACGCTCTATGCAAGCGTCAACGCCCTGGACAAGAAGAAGAACAATATCGTGACCGTTGAGGACCCCGTGGAATACCAGATCATGGGCGTGAACCAGCTCCAGGTGAACCCCAAGGCGGGCGTCACCTTCGCCGGCGGGCTGCGCTCCATCCTGCGCCAGGACCCCGATGTGATCATGGTCGGCGAGATCCGCGACCGCGAGACCGCCGAGATCGCGATCCACGCGGCGCTTACCGGCCACATCGTGTTCTCCACGCTCCATACCAATGACGCGGCGGGCGCGGCCACGCGGCTCACGGACATGGGCATCGAGCCCTTCCTGATCGCTTCGTCGGCCGTCGGCATCGTGGCGCAGCGGCTGGTCCGGAAGGTCTGCGAACAGTGCAAAAAGCCCTATGCGGCAAGCCCGGAACTGCTCAGGAGCCTGGGGATCGCCCAGGGCACTGTGACCTTCTACCGCGGAGAGGGATGCGGCGTCTGCAACAGCGAAGGATACAAGGGGCGCGTCGGCATCTATGAACTGATGGACATGAACGAGACCATCCGCGGCCTTATCATCGCCAAGGCTTCGAGCACCGCCATCAAGGCTGCGGCCGCGCAGGCGGGCTTCAAGAGCCTGCGGCAGGAAGGGCTGCTGAAGGCCGCTGCGGGCGTCACGACCGTCGAGGAAGTGCTGCGCGTCACCCAGGAAACCGAGGGGATCTGAGCTCGAATGCGGAGTGCGGAATGCGGAATGGGGAATGGCAGGGTTAGAGCTGGAACTTCGGAGCGCAGGCCATGGAACTGAACAATGACGGGCTGAGATGCCCCATGCCGATCGCCCGGCTGGGCCAGATGCTCCTGCAGGCCAAGGTGGGCGACCTGCTCACCATCACCGCCACTGATCCGCCCTTCCCTTCCGACATCCGCGCCTGGTGCAGGATGACGGGCCACACGCTCCTGTCCCTGGACGAGAGCGATCCCCGGCACTTCGTTGCAGTTATCAGGAAGGAAGAAAGATAGCCTGGCCGGGCCCCTGATCCGCGGTGAATCCTTGTCTTTTTCTCCAATCTATTGTACCTTCAAGAGGATCGCGAAGAACGACTTCAACAGTTCCCCAAGCCGCTATATCCACACCGGGGAAGCGGATGAATACCGGCCCATCGCCGAGATCGTGGAGGCGTTGAGCGCCCTGGAGGAAGAGGCAAAGGCAGCGGACATTGTGCTCAAGGAGATGCTGAAGAGGACCGGCGTATGAAGAGGAAATCACTATCAGTAAAAGGAAATGCCACAAAGAAGGCGGAAGATGGGAAGCCAATTCGCTGCACAGTGTGTAGCGAATTCTATGAGTCAGTTGCAGAGGTGCTACGTGCCGCCCGATCCACCGCCTATCGAGCCGTCAACTTTGCAATGGCCGAAGCATACTGGAACGTCGGGCGGATGATCGTCGAGGAAGAGCAGGAGGGAAAGGAGCGCGCGGAATACGGCGCATTCCTCATCAAGAACTTATCCAGCAGTCTGACTGAGGAATTCGGTAAGGGCTTTACTGAGCCGAATCTGTGGAATTTTCGGCAATTCTATCTGTGCTTCCCAAAGTGGCACACACTGTGTGCCGAATCAAAGGCCAATAAGAAAGATTCAGATGGTGCCCATTCTCCTGAGATTCTCTACGCACTGCGTAGAGAATTGACGTGGACACACTACCGGCTTCTTATGCGCGTAGAAAAACCGGAGGCTCGTGCATGGTATTTGAACGAAGCCGCGGATCAGAACTGGAGCACCCGCGTCCTCGAACGCCAGATCAATTCCCTCTACTACGAGCGCCTGCAATTGAGCCGGGACAAGAAGCCCGTCGTCAAGGAAATGCAGGACAAGACAAAGGCTCTCGTTTCAACTCCCCAGGACTTCATCAAAGACCCCTACGTGCTTGAATTTCTCGGGCTCAAGGACAATC
>JBBIHD010000144.1:0-6329 GCA_037447195.1 Nitrospirota bacterium
AACGGCTTCGCCGGTGATCGGGAGCGCAGCGGGCGGGAGCGGTTGGGCAGGGTCCAGCAGAATGTAATCGGCCTGATTCAGGAGGAACGCTGCAAGGGCCGCAAGAAGCAGCACAATGGCTATTGCTGCGATAAGGCAGGGTCTCCGCTTTCCTGTCATGATGGTCCTTGCTTTGCCGGCACCGGGGATGCTGTTTTCTTTTTGCATTTTGGCGTTGTCCTGTGCCTGAGAACGTGCCGTACAACTGCGGCGAATAAAAAAGCCAGGGTGTCGTGCCCCGGCTTTGGTATTGCTCTTCGTTATTCCGTCTTAACTCCGAACCCTGGCCCCATGACCCTTGACCCTGCTGTTAGAGCCTTACCGCCACGCCCCGCTCCTTCAAATACTCCTTTGCCTGCCGGATGGTGTACTCGCGGAAGTGGAAGATCGAGGCTGCCAGGGCCGCGTCGGCCCTGCCTTTCGTAAAGCCGTCGTAAATGTGCTCCAGGTTTCCCACGCCGCCTGAGGCGATGACGGGGATCGTGACGGCCTCGGCCACGGCGCTCGTCAGGTCCAGGTCGTAGCCCGTCTTCTGGCCATCCTGGTTCATGCTCGTGAGCATGATCTCGCCTGCGCCGTATTCTTCCATCATCCTGGCCCATTTGACCGCGTCGATGCCCATGGGCTTGCGGCCGCCGTGGGTGTAGACCTCCCAATGTGGCCGTGAGGGGTCAGGGGTGAGGAGTAAGGAGTGAGACAGAAATAGCGACTTGTACCGCTGGTCGTCGGCCCATTTCAGGGGCGGCTTGAAGTCCGGGTCATGGGCCACGACGCGCTTGGCGTCGATGGCCACGACGATGCACTGGCTGCCGAAGCGCTGGGACGCGGCCTTGATGAACCCGGGATCGTGCACGGCCGTGGTGTTGATCGAGACCTTGTCGGCGCCGGCCAGCAGCAGGCTCCGGATGTCGTCGAGGTCCTTGATGCCGCCGCCCACGGTGAGGGGCATGAAGACCTGCTCGGCGGTCCTGCGCACCACGTCGAGGATGATGCCGCGCTGTTCGTGGGAGGCCGTGATGTCCAGGAAGGTGAGTTCGTCGGCCCCCTGTTCGTCGTAGAACTTGGCGTTCTCCACGGGGTCGCCGGCGTCGACGAGGTTCACGAAGCTCACGCCTTTTACTACCCGTCCCGCCTTCACGTCCAGGCAGGGTATGATCCGTTTGGTCAGCATGGTATACTTCTCTCAGTTCTTGCGAATGTGCTTCAGCATCTTTTCTATATCGTCGAGGATCTCCGGTACTTCGAGGAGCGCAGAAAAATCCGCGAGCCATTGCCGGACCCGCGTGATGTCAATGTCCGGCCGGGCGGCAAGTATCGCTTCGATATCGGCCATATCGCGCGGCCGATGCGCTACTGCTTTCATGATAATAATATCTTCAGGGCTTGCGAGGGAAATCGCAACGCCCCCAATGGTCACGGTGCTCGCCCTCCGGATGACCTCTTCTTCAAAGGGGAGCGATCCGAAGGCGATGTCCACATCAATTCCGCTCGGCCCATGCTTGAGCAGAAGAACCCTGTTCTCGCGCGCGAATTCGATCGGGTTTGAAAGGCGTGGCAGGAAACCGAAACGCTCGGCGGCGGAGAAGAAATCATCCCATCGTGAAGCGTCGAGCAGCACTACGGCGTCGATATCGCGGGTGGCCCGGGGCCTGCCGAGGAGCGATGCCGCGACTCCGCCGATCACCACTCCTGATACCCGCTCCGCCTCCAGCCATGACCGGAGATCGCGAAGCGCCGCCAGGAGAGGGGCGAGGTGCTCAGATGGCATGGCCGGCCCTTCGAAGGCGCATCCATCGCTGCCGGACCATCTCTTCCTCTTCTCGCAGCGACTCGCGCCAGCCGAGGTTGTCCACCGACGCCATGAGGGCTGCAAGCTGCCTCATTTTTTCCGAAAGGGGCGTCCGGCGCAATTCTTCGATCTCGGCGCTGTTTACCCGCGTCCACCGGTTCTTATATGCCTGTAATTCCTTCCGTGTCATGGCCATAAGGCTATTATACTTTATGCCCCGGCAAAAGTCCCAACCATTTACATGGCGGCGTTCGCAGGGAAATCAATCAAAGACGGGGCCAGGGTAGGGGTCCAGGTCCTTAACCTGCATCATGCACCCGGTATCCCGTGCTGATCCGTGTCTATCCGAGTTAATCCGTGGCCAAATAAAGTTATGTGGCTTTTCCTTCGCGTCCTTGGCGCCTTCGCGGTTCCCAGGTTCAGGTCTTATCCTATCTGCGCAAATCTGCGGCCAAACTTTTCAGGGGTTCATCCGTGCTTTCCGTGTGGACCCCATGCCCTGCCTTTCCTTTGCGTCCCTCGCGCCTTCGCGGTTCCAAGGTCTTGGTCTTATGCAGTAACCTCTGCGCCTCTGCGAGCGCATGCTTCTTCCTGCTATGCGCACATGCCCGCGGAATTGACGAAGGCAATGGCCTTCTTCAGGTCCAAGGACCCGCTGTAGATGGCCTTGCCCGTGATCACGCCTTCGATGCCGCAGCGCTTGATGGCCATGAGGTCCATGATGTCCTGCATGCGCGAGACGCCGCCCGAGGCGATGACGGGAACCTCCAGGACCTCGGCCAGGGCCTTCGTGGCTTCGATGTTCGGGCCCGAGAGCATGCCGTCGCGCTTGATGTCCGTGTAGATCACGGCGATGATGCCGTGGCCCTGCATCTGCTTCGCCAGGTCGACGGCCTTCACCTTCGTGACCTCGGCCCAGCCCTTGATGGCCACCATGCCGTCCTTCGCGTCGATGCCGGCGATGATCTTGCCGGGGAACTTCTTGCATGCCTGCTTCACGAAGTCGGGGTTCTCGATGGCAGCGGTGCCCAGGATGATCCTGTTGATGCCGGCCTTGACAAGGGTCTCGACCGTCTCGAGGTCCCGGATGCCGCCGCCCACCTCGATGGGGATCCTGATGGCCTGGCGGATGGCCTTGATGGCGTCCAGGTTCCGGGGCGTGCCCGCAAAGGCGCCGTTCAGGTCCACCACGTGCAGCAGCTCGGCGCCCTGGTCTTCCCAGTGCTTCGCCATTTTGGCGGGGTCGTCCGAGTAGGTGGTGGCCTTGTCCATGAGCCCCTGCTCCAGGCGGACGCATTTGCCTTCTTTCAGGTCTATCGCGGGAATGATTAACATGGGAACCTCAACAATAATTTACCACGGAGGCACAGAAGGCACGGAGAAAAGCGAAAAAAGTTATTGAACGCAGAAAATACTGATGATCAGTTCCTTAGTAAAGCAAGCCAGGTTTTAGATCCGCGGTGATCCGCGAAAATCTGCGTCCAAATTCTTGATCTATCTTTCTCCGTGTCTCAGTGTCTCCGCGGTGGATCTTACACCTTCTGTTCCCCGAAACGCTTCAGGATCGAGAGCCCCAGGTCCTGGCTCTTTTCGGGGTGGAATTGGACGGCAAAGATGTTGTCCTTCCAGACGCTCGAGACGAACTCGACGCCGTAGTCCGTGGTCGTGGCGATGACGCCCTTGTCCTCGGGCTGCACGTAGAAGGAGTGGACGAAGTAGAAGTGGCTCCCCTCGGGAACATCTGCCAGCGCCAGCGGCCTGCGTTTGACCGAAACATTGTTCCAGCCCATGTGCGGCACCTTGAGCGCATCAAAGGCAGGGCCTTTGAACCGAATGACCTTTCCCTTGATGATGTCCAGGCCCCTTGAGATGCCGAATTCCTCGCTCTCGGTGAAGAGCAGCTGGAGGCCAAGGCAGATGCCGAGGAAGGGCTTGCCCGACGAGATGCTTTTGCGCACCGCGTCGATCAGTCCGTACTCCTCCAGGTTGCGCATGCAGTCCGGAAAGGCGCCCACGCCAGGGAGCACCACCTTGGAGGCGCTGCCGATGACCTTGGGGTCCCGCGTGACCACTGCGTCGTGGCCCATGCGCTCAAAGCCCTTCTGCACGCTGCGCAGGTTGCCCATGCCGTAATCTACAATAGCGATCATTCTTAATACCGTCAGGCGTAAGGGGGGAGGGAAAAGCCTCTTCTGATCACCATGTCGCCCCGTCTCCGCGTCTCCCTGTCGAGTTAGATCTTCCCCTTTGTCGAGAGCACACCCTTGACGCGGCCGTCCACGGCTGTTGCCTGGTCCAGGGCGCGGCCGAAGGCCTTGAAGATGGCCTCGAGCATGTGGTGAACGTCGCGGCCGTAGAGGACGCGGACATGCAGGTTCATGCCCGCGTGGTTCACGACGGACCGGAAGAAGTCCTCCACCAGTCCGGGGTCGAACTCCTTCAGGCGGTACTTCTTCGGCAGCTCCACCTGGTAGACCAGGTAGGGGCGGCCGGACAGGTCGAGGGACACCTGGGCGAGGGTCTCGTCCATGGGCACCGTGGCCTCGCCGTAGCGTTTGATGCCCGCGCTGCTCCCCAGGGCCTTGCGCAGGGCCTGGCCGAAGACGATGCCCAGGTCCTCCACGGTGTGGTGGAAGTCGATCTCCGTGTCGCCCTTGGCCTTGACGGTGAGGTCGAAGAACCCGTGGCGCGCCACGTGGGAAAGCATGTGGTCCATGAAGGGGACAGAGGTGCGCACCGAGTAGGTGCCGGTCCCGTCCAGGTTCATGGACACGGTGATGTCGGTCTCTTTGGTCTGTCGTTCGATCTTTGCTTTGCGAGGCATCTTGCCTCCTTGTCGGAAAAAGCGTTCACCACTGAGGCGCGGAGAAAAAACTGGGCAAAGTACATTGACCGGAAGGCAGGCTGTCGTCATTCGTTCCTGTTCTTCCCATTAAAAAGATTTCCTCAGTGTCTCCGTGCCTCCGTGGTTGTCTATGAGGTTCTTAGGATCTTGTTCAATGCATCCAGGAACTCATCATTCTCGTCCGGCGCGCCCACGGTCACGCGCAGGCAGTCCCTGAGCGGCCCGGGCTTGTCAAGGTTCCTGACCAGGATGCCCTGCCGCTTCAGCATCGTGAAGATGCGCGACGCGCTTCGCGTTGTCCGGAAGAGGATGAAGTTCGTCTCCGAGGGGAAGGGCGAGATGCCCTGCAATCGCGACAGGGCATTATATAGTCTTCCCCGCTCGGAAATCAACAGTGAAATCTGGGTCTTGAGCTCTTTTTCATGCCTCAGCACGGCGATCCCCGCGGCCTGGGAAAGGGTGTTTATGTTATAGGGCAGCCGCACCTTGTTCAGTTCTTCCAGCACGTCGGGGGCCGCAGCAAGCATGCCCACGCGGAGGCCTGCAAGCCCGATCTTGGAAAGGGTGCGCAGCACGATCATGTTCCGGTGGCGGTCCAGCCAGGGCAGAAAGCTCTTTCCCGAGAAGTCGAAGTAGGCCTCGTCGATCACCACCGCGGCATTCGCGGATTCAAGGACCTTCCGGACCGCTTCGTCGGCAAAACGGTTGCCTGTGGGGTTGTTCGGACAGGCAAGGAAGATCACTTTAGCCTTCACCTGTTTCGCTTTTTTGATGAGCTGGTCCGCATCGAGGGAAAAGTCCTTCTTCAAGGGGACTGTTGCCACAGGCTGGGACAGGGCCTTTGCCGTGATCTCATACATGGCGAAGGTTGGGACCGGGAGCAGCACCGGGCCGCCGAAGGCCAGGACCACGGCCTGGATCAGTTCGTCGGAGCCGTTGCCGAGCAGCATGTGGTCCGCGTCGAGGCCCCAGAAGCCGGCGATGGCCTTTTTCAGCTCTTTTGCCGAAGGGTCGGGATAGCGGTTGATGAGCGCTTTCTTGACCGCATCGACAACGTCATTCTTGACCCTGTCAGGCAGGGGAAAGGGGTTCTCCATGGCGTCGAGCTTGACGCGCACGGGCTCCTCAACAATGTGGTAAGCGGTGAGCCTGCGGACCGCGGGCCGGACGAGGCGGGAGATGCTCTTTGTTTTGGTCGATTTCGGGCTCATTTTGCGATACACTATACAGGAAAGCGCAGGACCGCTCAAGGGGAAAAAGGGATGAAAACCTTTTGGACACGGATCTGCACGGGTAGATCAAAAGCTTACCTTGGACGCCGATGAACGCAGATTTGCGCGGATAAACGCGGATATACTTTCAGGATCGATGCCTGATGCATGATCCAGGATGCAGGATAAGTAAATGAATCGCAAAGAAACGCTCGGGACCATATGGACACGGATCTGCACGGAACAACACGGATGAAGGGGCGTCCCTCGCAGAGCACGCGGAGAACGCAGAGTGAGATCAAAATCTTTACTTCTTGGTTTTAACCTTTGGATCCGGTTTTTCTTTGCGACTTTGCTTCTTGGCGAGAGAGCGGCCTTTTTACTAAAGTTGCCGCTTCCGGCTTTAGTGTGGGTACCCCCAAGATGTTGTGGTCTTGAGATCGCC
>JBBIHD010000145.1:0-6268 GCA_037447195.1 Nitrospirota bacterium
CTAAAAGGTGAAGAGTTCGGAGTTCGAAGTACCTGCTGAAAGCAATGAGCTAAGAGATGAAAGCTACAAGCTGATAGCTAAAGGCTGAAAGCTGAAACCTAAGTCCTGCCCCTTTGCTCCTTGGCGAGCAGCCGTCGTATCTTTCCGGCGTGACGGCCCGCAGATCCTACGAGCCCCACCGGGGGGACAGGTCGTTCTCGAGGCCGAGCGCATCAAGCACCCGCCCCGCGATGAAATCCACCATGTCCTGCGTATTTTTCTGATGATGATAGAAGGCCGGCATGGCAGGTATCATGTGGGCGCCGGCCTCGGCAAGGGTCAGCATGTTCCGGAGATGGATCGCCGACAGGGGCGTCTCCCGCGGGACGATAACGAGCTTCCGCCGCTCCTTCAGCGTCACGTCGGCGGCCCGCTCGATGAGGTTCGACGCAAAGCCGTGCGCGATCGCCGCAAGCGTCTTCATGGAGCAGGGCACCACGACCATGGCGTCAACAGGAGCGGAGCCGCTCGATATGGTCGCATACAGGTCGTCCTCGTCGAAATACCGGAGCTGGTCCTTCCCGGATCGCACTGCTTCCGCAAGGGACTGCTGGATCTCCGCTGCCGTCCCCTTCAGCAGCAGCCCTGTTTCGTCGTGCACGATGGAGCGCCCTTCCCGGGTGATGCTCACATACAGGCGATGGCCGCCCCGGGCAAGCTCCTGCAGCACCCGCAGTGCATAGGGGGCGCCGGATGCGCCGCTGATCGCTACGGTGTAGACACCCATCTTCAGATTCTCCCGCCGCTGCGGCGCTATTCCCTGAACAATCCCTGCTTCTTCATCTCCGCAAGGACCCATTCATCTTCGACCAGTTCATCGCCGCCGACGCCGTCCAGTGATCTGGCGCATTCCTTCAAAAAGCAATAGGCAAGCTGCTTCTTCACGCTGTTGAACATCCTGTCCGTATCCGCGACGTTGTCGCGCAGGGTCCATCGTATCTGGATGGCCTTGATGACATCGTTCACCAGCCCCTCGTCCGCCTCGGACTGCACAACGAGCACGCGGCCGTTGGCCGGCTCGTTCACGATCTTCATCAGCTGGTGCGGTTCGCCCAGCTGCACCCGTTTCTGCTCCGCCCAGGAGGCAACATCGTCGACAAAGAGTATGTTCGGCACGTCATAGGACGCCGTCAGCTTCTTGAGCAGTTCCGTATGATCTTTCCTGATCAGCAGCATGGTCCCACCTCCCTCCAGGTTGGCAACACGTGTCAGCGGGCGGGAAGGCGCATGCCCCCCTACTATTCAGGATACACCATCGGAAAGCGCTTGTCCAATAGGCGGACGCCCGGGCGCTCATTTCCCGTCCAGCACCTTCCGGATATTCCTGAGCAGCGCTTCCCGCGTAAGGGGCTTTTCGATAAAGTCCGTGCCTGCTTCCAGGATGCCGTGGGAGGCGATGATGGAGTCCGTGTAGCCGGACATGAACAGCACTTTTCCGCCCGGTTTCCTGGCGGAAAACTCACGGGCAAGTTCGCGCCCGTTCATGCCCGGGAGGATCACGTCGGTCAGCAGCAGATCGATCTTGTCCGCTGTTGTCCGGATGGTCTGGAGCGCCTCCTTCCCGCAGGAAGCATCAAGGGTTTGATAGCCCAGGGGCTCCAGGATGTCCTTTACCAGCATCCGGATCGACGGTTCGTCATCAACCACGAGGATCGTTTCCGTCCCCCGGGCAGCGGCGCCGGGCAGTTCAGCCGGCACACGTTCGGCCCGGCCCTCCGCAGCGGGAAGGTAGATCTTGAAGGTCGTTCCCTTGCCCGGCTCGCTGTAGAACCAGACATGACCGTTGTGCTGCTTCACAATGCCGTAGACCGTGGCCAATCCGAGGCCCGTGCCCTTGCCCATCTCCTTGGTCGTGAAGAAGGGTTCGAATATCTTCTCCTGCACGTCCTTCGACATCCCTTCACCCGTGTCCGTGACCGACAGGAGGACATAGGGACCCGGCATGACGCCTTCGTGCCGCCTGGCGTAGTCGTCATCGAGGTCAACATCGGCCGTTTCAATGATGATGCGGCCGCCGCAGGGCATGGCGTCCCGGGCATTCACCGCAAGGTTCATCAGCACCTGCTCGATCTGGCCGGGGTCCGCCATCACGTTCCGGACAGGAGCGGATGTCTTCAGTTCGAGGGCAACGTCCTCGCCCAGCATGACCGTCAGCATCTTGGCCAGGTTCTGGACGATGTCGTTCAGGTTCACATGGGCTATCCTGAGCACCTGCTTCCGGCTGAAGGCCAGAAGCTGACGGATCAGCGTTGCCCCTTTCTTTCCCGCCTCTTCTATCGTCTTGACATGGCGCCACACGATGTTGTCGGCGGGAAGCTCCTTCAGGGCCATCCCGCTGTATCCGAGGATCGCGGAAAGAAGATTATTGAAGTCGTGGGCCACGCCGCCGGCAAGCCGCCCCACGGACTCAAGCTTCTGGGCCTGCAGGAGCTGCAGCTCGAGCTTCTCCTTCTGCTCTTCCGCCTGCCTCCGGCCGGCATGCTCCTTCTGGAGCTCCTTGGTCAGCGGCCGGATAAGCAGCACAATGCCGTAGCTCCCGAGCAGGATAAGCGCAAGGATGATCGCGATGATCAGTACGGTCTGCCGGTTCACCGGCGAGTACAGTTCCCGCGCATCCATCTTGACCCCGATGCCCCATGCGGCGCCGTAAATGGGGCCGTAGGCAATGATCACTTTCCTGCCCGCAGGGTCGGCAATGGTCGCGACCCCGGAGATCTTCTTTGTCGCGCGGCTGATGGCAAGGCCGGCAGGGGAATCCATCGGCACGTTGTCCACGTCGTAATCCCGCTTCGTCCTCGTGGGCGAGAACATGTGCACATGGTCGCCATCCATCAGCCCGAGCATGGTCTCGCCGGTCTCGCCGAGGCCCGTATAATCCTCCACGATCCGGCGCAGCCGGTCGATCTTGAACAGGACGATAGTCAGCCGCGCTGCCGGAAGCGCAAGATACCCGCCGGGCCTCTCTTCCCGGCAACGCGAATCCTACCTTAGTATACTTCGGCCAAAAAAACAAGGGGAAAATAGGGTGATATCCGGTAACTGCTCAGGTACTCAGGTCAGCCATGAGCGATAGGCGCTGTGAGCGTGCAGTGTAAGCGCCCGCGGACCTAAGGCGTTGAGGATATGAGCACCTGCTCTGTTGAAGTTTCGGCGTTTTATGGCAGAGCGAGCGGCTGACCTGAGTAATTACGGTATCCACGACATCATCGAGACATTCAGAAGAGACGGCCAAGCAGGGCAGGAACAGCGGATTCTACGGTCATTATGCGGGCGCCCATCGTGACCCGGCGAAATCCGCAGGACTGGAGCCGGTCCAGTTCATATTCCACAAAGCCCCCTTCCGGGCCGATGGCAATCGTCACGGGCCGGTCAACGCCGCGGGGACAGGGATCGCTGGCCCGGGGATGAGCAACGAGCGGAAGCGTTCCCGCAATGAGATGGGGCAGTTCGTCCTCCACGAAAGGTTTGAACCGCTGCCGCAGCAGGACCTCGGGCAGCATTGTGTCCCGCGCCTGCTCAAGGCCGAGCATCAGCTGCTCCATGACAGTCTCCGGTTCAAGGAACGGCGTCTGCCAGTAGCTCTTTTCCACGCGAACTGCGTTCAACAGCACAATGCGCTTCACGCCCATGGTGCTCACGGTGAACAGCAGGCGCCGCAGCACTTTGGGCCGGGGCAGCGCCAGGAGCACTGTCGCCGGAAGGGGCGGAGGAGGATCGCCGTCGAACCGCACCATCATCTCGAGGGAATCGACGCTGCAGCTGATGACCCTGCCGATACCGGTCCTGCCGTTCAGCAGCCCCACGGCAAGCTCCCTGCCCTCGTCAGCGCGCAGCACCGACCTCACATGCAGAAAGCGCCTGCCGCTTATACGCGCACGGTCCTCTGCGAGCAGATCGTTCGGGGTAAGAAGTATGATGTTCATAGGGACAGAGGGACGCGGATCCATAAATGCGGAGACGATAGAAGAACGTGAGCGCAGATTAAAATCCACACAGTAACTATGTTCTTACCGGCTGCAGTCATCGGCGCCGTACCAGACACGAAGGATCGTAAAGACCGTCTCGCCCTTCGGCCGCCGAACGACTACATCATCGCCTTCGGCCTTCTTCATAAGCGAGCGGGCCATGGGCGAGTCCATGCTGATAAATCCTTTTGCCTGGTCTGTTTCATCAGGCCCCACGATGCGGTATTGACACCTGTTGCCTTCCTCGTCCTCGAGCCGCACCCAGGCGCCGAAGAACACCCGCGATCCGTCTGCGGGGGGCTGATCAACGACCTGGATGTTCTCGAGCCGCTCTTTCAGGAAATGGATGCGGCTGTCGATCTCCCGGAGCTGCTTCTTCCGGTAGATATACTCGGCGTTCTCGGAGCGGTCCCCTTCAGCTGCCGCGGCTGCCAGCGCCTTCGTAACTTCCGGCCGCAGGACCCGCCAGAGATACTTGAACTCATCAACGAGCCGCTGGTTGCCTTCAGGGGTTATGTATTTCGAACCGTCTTTCCTGCGGTGCATGTTCTTCGCTCCTGGCCTGAGTAATTACCGGGGATTTATTATCGTCTTTCTCTGCGATCTCTGCGCCTCCGCGAGACATAAACGCTTTTGCTTTCAACTCCTCTTTACGACCACCTTCGTCTCCTTTACTACCTTCAGCCGTTTTCCTTCATCGAGAATGCCTTCGAAGAGGACGAAATCCCCGCGCTGCAGGCCGCCGAAGTCATGGTTCGCGTCAGACCGGTCCTTGTCCAGCCGCACGGCAAGGCGCCGGTCCTCTGAGCCGCAGAGATAGAACTCGGCTTTCCCCTTGGAGAGCAGAGGCTCGCTCACGACACGCCAGGCGTCCCGGCCGTGCACATCGGTGATGGCAGACGCGTCCTTGCGGAGGACCACGTAGGAGAACTTGAGCGCGTCCTTGCGCAGACCGGTGCGCCGGTCAACGTCGCGCACGATCGGGGGCGGGTCCCAGGGGACCTCTTCATGCTGCCAGTCCCGGGCGTTCTCCAGCGTGGCGCAAAGGCCTTCTGCGGGACAGGGTGAATAGAACCGCACGTTCTCCGCCGGAAGGCCGCAGACCACTTCGAGCATCTCCCGGGACGTCTCACGGAGCGCAGGTTCAATGATGATGCAGCTTCCCTGCCGGTCCATGAGCTGGTCCAGCAGGGTACGAAGAACGCTCCGCCGCTCCTCGATCCGCTCGTCCCTGCCGTGGAACAGCTCGTTCAGCGCGTTCGAGAGGATCAGGATATCGAACCGCTCTCCGGCGAGGCGCGTGGCGGCCTGCTCGACACCGGAGCGGAGCGTGCGAAGTGAGGCATCCATGCCGCTGCTGCCGCGCCATTCCGCGAAAAGACGCCCGGCGTCCTTCAGATTTTCTCCCACCTGGTCCAGGGCGGTGCAGTCGAGTACGGGCCGGTGCTCCTGTCGGGAAAAGAACTCCAGCATGCCGAGCAGCGCCGTGCCGGGGCCGGAACCGAGATCGAGCACCCTGAGCCGGTCCCTAGGCAGAAGGCCCTTCGGGTGCAGGGAAAGCTCCCTCAGGGGCAGATGGATCTTGCCGATATTGGCAGGAACGAAGTAGCGGAGATAGGCCTGCCGCATGCCGGGATCCTTGAGATATGCCTCCGGAAGGGCCTCCCGGTCCCGCGTCAGAAGTCCGGACAAACGCGATACATGAGCGGACAACTCGTTCAGATCTGTTGATGATGCGCTGTTCTCACCACGCTCCATGCCCCATCCTTAACAGCCGTGCCTATCGTCAGTCGAGGCTGCGATGCCTGATCGCAGAACCTGATCTTCGCCGCTTCTCACGGCAGCACTGCTTTGAACTTCTTCTTCTCCTTTTTGCAGATGATCTGGATCACATTCCTGCCGGACATGGCAACAGCCGGAATGCCGCCTCCTGGTTCGACCCACTGGCCGGCCATGTAGAAATGATCCAGGCCGGGAAGCGACTTCCGCATGACCTTGCCGATGCTCCACGTACCGGGAGTCACCTGCCATCCTTCGAAGCTTCCCTTCCAATTGCCGGTATAGCGAACGAAGGTCGTGGGAGTAGCCACGTCGCGCATTTCCACCTGACCTGCCAGTCCGGGGAACCGCTTATCGAGCAGGGCCACCACGGTGTCGGCGATCTTCTCCTTCTCGGCCTTGTATTCTTCGTCCTTTTCACGCAGCGCCTTCCAGCAGTCATACTCAGCCCTGAACAGCACGGTCAGCAGCGTACTGCCCTCGGG
>JBBIHD010000146.1:0-6244 GCA_037447195.1 Nitrospirota bacterium
GCGGTTCGGGGGCCGCGTTTTCATCCGGAAGCGGGTGCTGCACACCTTCGGCCTGTCCGAGTCCGATGTGAACATGGCGATCCAGGATGTATTGAAGAAGCGGTCGCCGCGGGTGGGGCTGACAGCCGGGGAAACAGGCGTTGACGTCAGCATCCTGGCCGGAGAGGGCAGCGGGCCGCTATCGCAGACCCTTATTGAAAAAACAGAGTGCGCGGTCCGGAAGCTGGGCGACGTCATCTACGGCGTTGACGGACAGCCGATGGAAGAGGTCGTGGGCGCCCTCCTGAAGCAGCAGCGGCTCACGATCGCCGTTGCTGAATCCTGCACGGGCGGCCTGATCGGAGCGCGGATCACGAACATCGCGGGCAGTTCCGAGTACTTTGAGCGCGGTGTTGTGGCGTACAGCAACAGGGCGAAGACAGGGCTGCTCGGCGTGCCAGCCGATCTCATCGAGCGCCACGGCGCGGTCAGCAGGGAAACGGCTGCCGCCATGGCGCAGGGAATCCGCGGGTCCGCGGCGGCCGGTCTCGGCCTGTCCGTCACCGGGATCGCCGGGCCCGGCGGCGGGAGCAAAGAGAAGCCCGTGGGGCTCGTGTATATCGCCCTTGCCTCGCCAAAGGGCGTGAAGGTGAACGAACATCGTTTTCTCGGCACCCGGGAGCAGATACGGATCCGCGCATCCCAGGCAGCGCTGGATATGGTCCGGAAACATCTTATCGGGTAGCGTGGCATTGCGACTGCGGAATAGGGACTGCAAGGGGAAGCGGGGGCTATCCTGGGTTCACTCCGCACTCCGAATTCCGAACTCCGCATTTTGAAAATGCGCACCTTCATCGCCATAAAGCTTCCAGAAGACGTCCTGCGCGGGGTGGCAGTAGTGCAGGACAGGTTGAGGCGGTCCGGCGTGGAGGCAGGCTGGGTCAGGCCTGAGAGCATTCATCTGACGCTCAAGTTTCTGGGCGAAGTGGAAGAAGCCCGGCAGGGCGAGATCTTCGATGCGCTCCGAAAGGCGGCAGCAGGCGTCTCCCCGTTCACGATCGCTGTGGCGGGCGCAGGAGCATTTCCGGGCAGCCGCAACGCGCGTGTGCTATGGCTCGGCATCACCGGCGATCTTGCCCCCCTCGCCGCGCTCCAGGAAACCATCGAGGAAGCCATGGAAGGGCTCGGATTCAGGCGCGAGGACAGGAAGTTCACGCCGCACCTGACACTGGCCAGGATCAGGCAGGGCCGGCCCCCATCGGGACTGCAGAAGGCGCTGGATGAGATCAAGGACACAGGCCTTCCTGCTTTTGAGGTAGACAGCGTGCATTTCATGAAGAGCGATCTGCAGCCTTCCGGACCGGTGTACACCGAACTCGGGAGGGTAGAATTAGCAAATTGAAAAGGCTATGTAACTATTCAGGATCTAAAAATATTTACTCACACAAAGGCACGAAGCACACGAAGGAAAATAAAGATTTATCTGGCTTTTTGTTCCAAACTCAAGAATGAAGGCCTTTCTTCGTGCCTTTGTGGCTTTGTGTGAGAACGACCTGCGTAGTTACAAAGCAAGAAGAGACGCAAGGATAATTTCTGTATACATAGCCGATCTCAGAGAGGAGAATATCATGGCGGACAAGGATAAGATGAAGGCATTGGAACTGGCGGTATCCCAGATCGAGAAGCAATTCGGCAAGGGGTCCATTATGCGCCTCGGGAAGGACGATGCCCCTGCGGGCATTTCTGCTGTGTCCACGGGATCGCTGGGCCTGGACATCGCCCTTGGCGTGGGGGGTGTGCCGCGCGGAAGGATCATCGAGGTGTACGGTCCGGAGTCGTCGGGCAAGACCACCCTGGCCCTGCATATCATCGCCGAGGCCCAGAAGGCGGGCGGGCAAGCGGCCTTTGTGGACGCCGAGCATGCCCTGGACGTGGCCTATGCGCGCCGGCTCGGCGTGAGCACCGACGATCTTCTTATTTCGCAGCCTGATACGGGCGAGCAGGCGCTGGAGATCACCGAGACGCTGGTGCGGAGCGGCGCCGTGGACGTGATCGTCGTGGATTCCGTGGCGGCCCTGACGCCGCGCGCGGAGATCGAAGGAGAGATGGGCGACGCGCACATGGGGCTGCAGGCGAGGCTCATGAGCCAGGCGCTCCGGAAGCTCACGGGCGCCATCAGCAAGTCGGCCACGACGCTCATCTTCATCAACCAGATCCGCATGAAGATCGGCGTCATGTTCGGGAACCCCGAAACGACGACGGGCGGGAACGCGCTGAAATTCTATGCCTCCGTCCGGCTCGACATCAGGAAGATCGCCGCCATCAAGGAAGGCGAGGAAGTGACGGGCGGCCGCGTGAAGGTGAAGGTCGTAAAAAACAAGATCGCCCCCCCGTTCCGGGCGGCCGAATTTGATATACTATTCAATGAAGGCGTTTCAAAGCTCGGTGAGATCATCGACCTCGGCGTTGAGAAGAACATCGTCGAGAAGAGCGGGGCATGGTACTCCTACAGCGGGACGAGGGTGGGCCAGGGCCGCGAGAATGTGAAGCAGTATCTTCGAGAGCATCCCGAGGCAGCCGCGGAGATCGAAGTGAAGATCCGGCAGGCCTATGGTCTGCCGGCAGGGCCGGGCGCCCGCGCAACGGAAGCGGCCGTCCAGCCTGAAGAGAAGACGAAGGAAAGCGCCCCGGAAAAGGCCGGAAGGGCCGGCCGGGGCCAGAAAAGCGAGAAGCAAGCGGAGGCATAAATGAACCTGAATGACCTGTTGAAGATCACCTTTGAGCGGGGCGCGTCGGACCTTCATTTGAAGGTGGGCGTGCCGCCGATCCTGCGGATCAACGGACGGCTCACTCCTGTCGAGACGGAGAAGCGCATCACCCAGGAAGACGCGCTGGCCATCGCCTTCGGCATCATGAACAACGTCCAGAAGACGAAGTTTAAGGAGAAGAACGAGCTCGACATGGCCTATGGCGTGCCGGGGCTCGGCCGCTTCCGTGTCAACGTCTTTCAGCAGCGCGGGAGCGTCGGCATGGTCTTCCGCTCCGTGCCGACGAAGATCATGAACTTCGAGGAGCTGATGCTGCCCGGCGTGCTGGCCAAGGTCGCGCAGGAACAGCGGGGCCTGATCCTGGTGACCGGCACGACAGGTAGCGGCAAGTCCACGACCCTTGCCGCGATGATCGATTATATCAATACGTCCCGGACGGCCAATATCATCACCGTCGAGGACCCCATTGAATTCCTGCACCGCGACAAGAAAAGCATCGTGAACCAGCGGGAGATCGGCGCGGACACCTTTTCCTTCAGTGACGCGCTGCGCAGCGCCCTCCGGCAGGACCCCGACGTGATCCTGGTCGGTGAAATGCGCGACTTCGAGACCATATCCACGGCGCTCACCGCGGCCGAGACGGGCCACCTGGTGCTCTCGACCCTCCATACGGTGGACGCTGCGGAGACGGTGAACCGGATCATCACGGTGTTCCCGCCCTATCAGCAGAAGCAGGTGCGCATGCAGCTTGCTTCGGTCATCAAGGGGATCGTATCGCAGCGGCTCGTGGCCCGGGCAGACGGCAACGGGCGCGTACCCGCCGTGGAGGTGATGCTCGGCACGCTTTCGGTGCGCGAGGCGATCATCGACGAGTCCAAGACCCGCATGCTCCACTCCATCATCGCGTCGGGCCAGCTGCACTACGGCATGCAGACCTTTGACCAGTCGCTGCTTGCCCATTACAAGAAGGGGGCGATCACCTACGACGAAGCGCTGGTGATGGCGAGCAACCCCGACGACTTCGCCCTGAAGGTGAAGGGCATCCAGTCCACGAGCGACATGTCCCTTGAAGATGATGCGCGCCGCAGACAGGGGGGAAGACCCGGGGCTGCTCCGGGAGCGGGCCCGGGTGCCGCTCCCGGGACCGGCCAGAGGGCGACTCCTTCACCTGCGGGAGACGCGAAGGAATACAAACCACCATCCAAGGGCGACTTTGAGATCGAGCGCTTCGGCGAGAAGTAGGCATGCAGACCGCGGAGAAGGGACCCCCTGCCGGGGAATACAGTGAGAAGGACCTTGCGCGGGCCAGGAATGCCGCATACCGGGCCCTTGCGCTGCGCCCCCGGAGCGAGAAGGAAGTGGCGGAGCGGCTGCGTGACCGAGGATGCGCTGATTCCCTGATCGAAGCGGTCCTGGCAGCTTTGCGGCGCTATGGATATCTGAATGACGAAGCCTTTGCCGGCCAGTGGGTCGAAGGCCGGGTGCGGCTTCGCTCCTTTGGCAGGCGCAGGATCGAGCGGGAGCTGGCTGATAAAGGTATTGACAGCGAGACGGCCCGCAGTTCCCTGGAGCATCATCTCCCTGCTGACCGCGAGCGGGAGACAGCCCGTCAGGCGGCAGTGCGGAAGTTCGCGACCCTGCACCGCCTTGACCGGGCAACCCGCCGCCGCCGGCTTGCCGGATTTCTCGAGAGAAAAGGCTTTTCTTTCGCCCTCATCAGGGATATTATACGCGAGCTGGACAGTGGGGGCGCCGAGCCGTCCGCGGACCCCGGCGAAGAGTAGCGCGGGGTCCTGCTTCGCAGGGCGCTGCCGGCAGTACACCCGCGGTGGAAGGTACATCGCTTCCAGCTTCCATGCTATTCCATCATTTTTCCCGTGATCACAATCTGCATCATAAAAGGAGCAGGCTTTGAAGTCCCAGGAACTCAGAAAAGTGTTCATTGATTATTTCAACGCACGGAGCCACAAGGTGGTGCCGAGCTCGTCCCTGGTTCCCCGCAGCGATCCGTCGCTCTTGTTCACGAACGCGGGCATGGTCCAGTTCAAAAGCGTTTTTCTGGGCGACGAGCAGCGGGAGTACCGGCGGGCCGTGACGAGCCAGAAATGCATTCGCGCCGGCGGGAAGCACAACGACCTTGAGAATGTGGGCCATACGGCCCGGCACCATACGTTCTTTGAGATGCTCGGGAATTTTTCCTTCGGCGATTACTTCAAAAAGGAGGCCATCCGGTATGCTTGGGAGTTCCTGACGGAGGTGGTCAGGCTCCCGAAGGACAAGCTCTGGGTCACGGTCTTTCGTGATGATGATGAGGCCTTTGATCTCTGGAAGGACGTGGTAAAGGTCCCCGCGGAGCGAATCGTCCGTCTGGGCGAGAAGGACAATTTCTGGCAGATGGGCGACACGGGCCCCTGCGGGCCCTGCTCCGAGATCCTGATCGACCAGGGGCCGGCCCTGTCCTGCGGCAGGGCGGAGTGCGCCGTGGGGTGCGACTGCGACCGGTATCTGGAGATTTGGAACCTGGTGTTCATGCAGTACAACCGCGATGCGTCGGGCACGCTCACGCCGCTTCCCAAGCCGAGCATCGATACGGGCATGGGGCTCGAGCGGCTCTCGGCAGTGGTCCAGGGCGTCAGGAGCAACTTCGAGACCGACCTGTTCCAGCCCATCATCAAAGAGATCGCGGTCCTCGCGGGCGTGCCCTACCATCAGGACAGCCAAGCCGACATCTCCTACCAGGTCATTGCCGACCACCTGCGGGCGATCACCTTCCTGCTGTCCGACGGCGTGCTGCCGTCGAACGAAGGAAGGGGATACGTGATGCGGCGGATCATCAGGCGCGCCAGCCGCTACGGCCGGCTTATCGGCATCGACCGGCCCTTCCTGTACCGTTTGACGGGCGTCGTGGTGGACGTCATGCGCGATGCTTATCCCGAACTTGTCGACAGCCGCGAACATATCGCCAAGGTCACGCTGCTGGAAGAGGAGCGTTTTTCCACGACACTGGATTCGGGCATGGCGCTGCTGAGCGAGACAGCGGAAAAACTGAAGGCATCGGGTTCAAAGGTCATTCCGGGCGCGGTGCTGTTCCGGCTCTATGATACCTTCGGCTTTCCCCTTGACCTGGTTGCCGACATGGCCCGGGACAGGGGCCTTTCCCTCGATGAAGAGGGATACCGCAGGGCCATGGAAGAGCAGCGCACCAGGGCCCGCGCGTCCTGGGCAGGGTCGGGCAAGGCAGCGGTGAAGCCCCTGTACCGGGAGCTGGCGGCCCGGACAGCCTCCCCGGTATTCTGCGGATATGATACTCTTGAAGAAGACGGATCTGTCCTGGCGATCGTAAAGGGCGAACGGGAGGCTGCCGAGGCCCATGAAGGCGACGAGGTGGGCGAGGAGGAGCCGCCCGCGATAGGCCCGGCCTTCAACCATTTTCCCCTCCCTTCGCGGCGGCGGGGACCGGCGTCCGCCGGGCGAACCGAAGCTGCTGCCAGGCGAGC
>JBBIHD010000147.1:0-6225 GCA_037447195.1 Nitrospirota bacterium
TGACTGGTCGGAGGCGCCGAGGAGATTGCGTTCATCTTCTGTATGAAGGTAATCCAGGCTCAGCATGGTGGACCGGAAGGGGTAGATGTCGATACCTGCACCGCCGAGAAGATCCGAGCCCCAATCCTGGTCGACCTCGTAGAAATGGACAGAAGCGCCGCCGTATGCGGTCAGGTTCACCAAAGAGCCGAGGGAAAGGTCCACGGCGATGCCGTCGAAGAACAGGGGATCATCGCGCGTGCCTGCCTGTCTGCCGATCCGCAGCTGGGTCACAAAGGAGAGCGGCCTGTTCAGGTCGTAATGGGCCTCATATACATATCCGCTGAACCATGACGCGCGCGCGTCATTGATGTCTTCAAGCGGGAAAAAACCGGTGCGATTGCGTTCGCCGTCGAGGTCCTGCGATGCCGAGGCGAAAAAATGCAGCTCATAGCCGGCATCGCGCTGCGGTGAGTACACATCAACCCGAAGCAGTTCGTGAAGATCATTGTCCGTATCGCGGCTGCCGGAAAGAGCCGCCATGCGGAAGGCATACTGCGTGGAGAATGATCCCCTTATGACAGCAGCCCCGCCTGCTGAACGCAGCACAGGCAGCCGGGCTGAGACGGGAGAGCTGTCCAGCGCCGATGACGAGGCCGCATGCAATGCTGCCGACGGGCACAGCATGATCGTCAGCAGAAGCGGTATGAAGTAGAGAATTTTAGGCATGATCTGTTGAAGGCGTGCAGTTCGCAATTTGTTGTCGACTATAATATCGACATAAAAAAATGTCAATTGAATTTCAGAAAGTTGATGCGAGTGTCTGCAACAATTAGGGTTAATACTTACTTCGTATGGTCAGGCTGTGCTGAATTTCATTTGATTTGATCCATCATCTTGGATACAATGGGGCCGTTTCGTGATCAACGTTGCTGTTCACTGCCGTACTGATGTGATGCTGGGAGGAGAGCGGAAATGCACTGCTGCTGTTCCGGACCCATCAAGTCTCTTGCCCTGTGCAGGCGCAGGGTGACGCGGCGCAGCATCGCAGGCGCTGCGTTCCTGTCACTGCTGCTCTTCACGGCTGCTGCTTCTGCCCAATCAGGGAGCGGCGCCGGCCCCGCATGGCCTGATGCGTCAGAGAACGCGAAGATCCGCCTGCTGGGGGCAATCAGAAGTTCCCTCGACGCGGGCGGCGGTAAAGAAGGAGCGATCACGCTCCGGAAGCCCTACGGCGTTGCCGTTGACCGGAGCGGACGGATGTACGTTACGGACCGCGGGCGCACCGTCTACTTTCATCAGGAAAAGAAGCAGTCCGGCGTCTTCGGCAGCCGCGGCAGGGACGCTGCGCGGCCGGAGCCGCTCGGCATTGCCGTGAGCAGCGACGGCAGGATCTTCACGGCCGACGGCGCGGCCCGCAAGGTCCATGTGCATGCCGCTGACGGAAAAGCTGTTGCGAGCATCGGCGCTGGGGAGCTCGAATTGCCCAGCGGCGTGGCCGTTGATGAGCGGAATGGAAAGCTCTACGTCGTTGACAGCAGGAAGCATCGCGTTGCGGTCTACGGGTTGAAGGATTACCGGCTGCTGCGCACCATCGGCTCACGGGGCATCGAGGGGAAGGAACGGTTCAATTTTCCCACGAGCGCTGCCGTCGACTCCAGAGGCACGCTCTATGTTGTCGACACGGGCAACTTCCGGGTCCAGGCCTTTGACCGCGACGGCAGGCACCTGAGGAGCATCGGCGGCATCGGCGATGCTCCCGGCGCTTTTGCGCGGCCGAAGGGGATCGCTGTAGACTCTGAAGACAATGTGTATGTCGTTGACGCCGCCTTCCAGAACGTCCAGATCTTTGATGCCGAAGGCGTGCTCCTGTATTACTTCGGCACCGGCGGCCTCGGGCCGGGGCGGTTCACACTTCCCGCAGGCATCAGCATCGACGAGCAGGACCGGATCTACGTCGTGGACCAGTGGCCCGGTACGGTCCATGTGTTCCAGTTTGCAGGGAAGAAGTTCGAGCAGCAGCGGCAGCGCGGCGCTGCCCGGGGAGCGGGCGAGGTGAAACAATGAGCAGGCCGGTGTTCTTTCTCATTGCAGCCCTTCTTGTTCTGCAGGCCGGTGATGCCGGCGCCGGGCTTGCGGGCTCCAAACACGATCTCACGCGGGACAAAGAGGCCTCGTACACACAGGACAGCGGTGCAGTGTGCACCTTCTGCCATATTCCGCGCGGCGGCGCGCAGAAGACGCCGGTCTGGATGAAGGGGATGACGACAAAGCCTGTTGAGCAGTATCCGCTCTATGCCTGGGAGCCTGCGCCGGGGATCGAAAAGCTCGCCCGTCCCGGAGCAAGTTCGCTTGTCTGTCTTTCCTGTCATGACGGCGCTATCGCAAGGAACATGGACTACCGCAGCGAAGGGAAGTACAAAGGGAAGAGCACGGGCGGGGCGGGCAGCGCCTATGATCCGCTTGCAGGACATGAGCCCCCGGCCTATCTCTCGGGAGACCATCCATCGGGGATCACCTACGATCCGCCGGGGGCCGGTCTGGCCGGCATCACGACAGCGAGGAAAAAAGGGGTACGGCTCTTCGGCGCACAGGAAGACCAGGTGGAGTGCTCATCATGCCACAATCCCCACACCACGGACCATCCTGCCCTCCTGTACAAGCCGCTGAACCAGCTCTGCGCGACCTGCCACACAGGCCGGGCGGACGGAAGGCACCTCATGGCAGGCTTCGGGTTCGGTGACGACCATCCTGTGAGCGGCAAACCCGACCCCCTCAGGAAGGGAAAAGACCTTTCCTGCGCTACCTGCCACGCTCCCCATGGATCAGACATCCTCGTTCCCGCGAAGCAGGCACCGGCGAACTTCTGCGAGCGCTGTCATGAAAAGTAATATGTCCTGCGCTGCCGATGTTCCCTGCCCCTTATTTTCCTGCAAGGGCCTCCTCGAAACAGGGAAAGGCGCGAACGGGATCCAGGGTCTTTGACGCCGCAAGATAGTTCCTGTCGCGATATCCCTTCTCCACGGCGCGCCGGAGCCACCGGCAGGCTTCGGCCACATCTTTCTTCGCGGCATGCAGCTCTGCCATGCGAACCAGGGCTTCGCCGTCGTCACGGTCCAGCGAAAGGGCCTTTTTGATGTCCTGTTCGGCGTCGTCGTGTCTTCCCCGCATGATGAAGGCCACACCCCGGTTCGTGTAGGAACGGTTCGACGCCGGGTTCAGTTCGATGGCCTTTGTGTAGTTGTCCACGGCCCGCTCGTATTCGCCCTTCCGGTAGTAGGCGTTGCCCATATTGTAATAGGCTTCTTCATAGTTCGGCCGGTGCTCAAGCGCCCGGACATAGTCGGCAATGGCCCTGCCGAACTCAGCCTTCTGGTACCAGGAGTTGCCGCGATTATTGAAGGCCATGAAGTGGCGGGGATTGTACTCGACCGCCTTGTCATAATTTGCAATGGCCAGCTCGTACCGGCCTTTGTGATAGTGGGCGTTGCCGAGATTGTAATAGGCGGCGTCATAGCGCGGGTTCAGTTTGATGGCTTTTGTGTAGTCCGTAATGGCCTTGTCGTACTGTCCTTTCTGTGCGTACGCGAAGCCCCGCTCGTTATAGGCTGCCGCATAGGAAGGGTTCAGTTCGATGGCGCGCGCATACTCGGCGATAGCGTCGTCAAAGCGCTCCTTCTTCGACGACGTGACGCCGCGGTCAAAGAATGACCTGGCGTTCCCCGCATCGGCGGCGCCTGGCGCAGGTGGTTCACCGGCATCGCTCGCGGGCGTTCGTTCCCGGCCCTCGGGCCTGGTCCGCGG
Source organism: Nitrospirota bacterium (assembly GCA_037447195.1). GTDB lineage: Bacteria > Nitrospirota > UBA9217 > UBA9217 > UBA9217 > GWC2-57-13. The sequence continues at coordinate 3,784 of JBBIHD010000147.1, forward strand.
CTCTTCCGGCCCGGGTGGCTCAGGCGCGCCGGGTCGCGGGGCCCTTTCGGAGATGGTTTCCGCAGGACCTCCCTTGTCGGGTCCCTGCTTCGGAGCGCAGGCCAGGAGCAGCAGAAACAGGACAGCACTGCAGGTCATCACTTTCTTCAAGGCGAGTTCCATATTCGGTCATCATCTCCTGTCGAAAAGCGGCATCGGTCCGGTGCATGATCAGGGCAAAATAAACGCCCCGTTGATGGGGCGCGAACGGGGCGGCGTATGCAATGCCATGATCGGCGAGCTGCTGCTTAGCACGAGCTTTTGCACTTGCAGGTCAGGGCTGCTTTTTTCGAAACTTTCCTGATCTTCATCGCGATCCTCCTTTTGCAGGATTAAGGTCGTTGGGGAATCTATCAGACCGAATAATGTTTCATTCGTAATAAGTCAAAATCTACCAGGTCGGCACTGAGACACGGAGAAAAAATTTATAACTTATTAAAATAAACGGGTTTCCTCCGTGCCCGACCTGACTCAGTGGTTACATTCGCTTTTTTATGAGATCATCATTATCACATCTATTCTATACCATAGAGGGCGCATCTGTAAAGGTCTTTTCCCTGTTTTCCTGAGAGCAGTTCCGCGCGGAACCGGCAGCCGCCGCGGCAGGCTTCCAGGTAGGCGCAGTCGCACTTCAGCGACGCCAGCGAAACCGGCTGCACCCGCTTCCAGCAGGTGCGAAGACCTTCATCGACGGTCCCGACGGCGCGGTCCGCATAGAACGTGCACTTGGCGGCGCGGCCGTCGGCAAGCACGGACATGAGGTGCAGGCCGCATCCGAATCCCGCCCCGGCGCTGTGGAGCCCGCCGCCGAAGCCGTAGCCCAGATATTTCCCCGCTTCTTCAGGCAGCGCCTGGAAATCGGCGTTCTCTTTCAGCCTGCCCGCAAGGCAGGGAACGTCCACGGTCCAGTCCTTGATCATCATGCTCCGGAAGAGGCGTTCCATGCCGTCGAAGTCGTCGAAGTTCTCGGGATGGACCATCGTTGAGACGGATACATCGAAGCCGGCATCGAGGGCCCGCGTGGCCGCGTCGATGGTGCGCGCGAAGGTGCCCGGTCCGCGCAGGGCGTCATGGGCCTTTTCCAGGCCGTCGATGCTGAGCTGGATCTCATGGACGTTCAGGCCGCCGAGGTCCTGGACCGGCAGCGCAAGACCGTTCGTGAACAGGATCTTGCGGAAGCTGAATTCGGGAAGCATGGCGTTCACTTCGCCGAAGGCGCTGTGCAGCAGCGGTTCTCCCCCCGTGATCAACAGGCGCAGTCCCTGCATCTCCTCGAAGTCTTTCAGGACCGAGCGTATCCGGTCCGGCGACAGCTCCGCCTTGTGGTTTTCTTCTATATAGCAGTGTTTGCACCGCAGGTTGCAGGCGTCGGTGATCTGAAGTTCCAGATAGCGGAGTGAGGGGGCAGGCGCCTTCCTGAGCTTCGGCCGCGGGACGTCCGACCGTTCCGTCGAGATCAGTCCTTCTTCGAGGGAGTAGTCAAGGAACGCGCTGTCCCGTGACGCGCACCCTTTCTCGGACGTGCAGGACTCGAAAAAAGCGAAGGAAGCCTCGTCGAGCTCGTATAATTCATCATTCCTGATGTGATAGACGGCCGGCGTCTCGAGCCATTTGAGCGCCGCGTCGCGGGCGAGAAAATATCGCATAGACTAATTATACCACGCTGACGGGCCGGTCATGGTCCGGCATGCACAGGCATGCGACATACTGCATCTGGTGCGAAGTCATCGATACTATGCTGAAAAACAACCTGCAGCCGTCCAGGCATCGGTGCAGTGTAAGTACGATGCCGTCAAGTCGGGTGGCATTCACGGGAAAAGACTGGTATAATAAAAAAAGCGGCGGTGGAAGAGGAATGGTCCTTCACGAGGCCGCACTACCCGGCGGCAGCGCAATTTCGGAACACTAATCCGGTTTTCACAATCAAGCGGCACACCACAGCAATGGACGCAGGCGGAGCGTTCACATTGAAGTACGCTCCCAGGCTGCTGCAGCGGGAGGCGCAGGGACAGGAATCCTGAAGCGCCGGCTCTGGTGCCTGGCCGGCTGCGAGAGAAAACATGAAGAACGCGAAGGCGCTTTGCCTTAATTTCTGCAATTATTACAAGCCGGGAAAGAACGAAGATTTTGAGTGCAGGGGAGCTGTCATTGTCCGGCATCTGATGCAGAAGGGCAGGCGCATACCCCTTGAGCGGCCTGCTGATATGGGTGCGCCCTCCCCGGGAGCGGCAGCAGTTCTCCGCAGCGGGATGTGCGGAGACTGCGAGTTTTTTGTGGATGGCTGCGATTTTATCCTGACCGGCGGCGAGGCCGTTCCCTGCGGGGGTTTTCTGCTTCTGGCCCGGCTGCTTGATGAGGGAGCCGTCGGGATTGAAGATCTGAAAAGGGACAGTCCCCTTTGAT
>JBBIHD010000148.1:0-6209 GCA_037447195.1 Nitrospirota bacterium
GAGCGCCGCGTTCGCAATGCGGAGGTCGAGGGTTCGATCCCCTTCTCGTCCACCAGGATAAAACAAAGCTGGTCATTCCTGACCGGCTTTTTTTTATTTTCACGAGAAGGAGATCGAACCTTTACCCCTTCTCGTCCACCAGAATTCCACGGTTCACCGCTGTTCCATCGTCTTCTTCCTTTCAATAACAATGCACGGTTCTGCACCTCCCTTCCCTCGTCCTCCACGGCCTTTCCGTGCTATTTTTTGCTATACTTATACGAAGTTGCATCGCCAGGGGGCTGTTTCCGCAGGGGAATGGCGTCCGCAACGGTCCGTCCCGTTCCGCCGCCTCAGGCAGCTAAGTAAGGTGAAAGGAGCCGGTATGCTGTGGAGACGAACAGCGACGGCAGCGGCTGTGCTGGTTGCTTTTTTGCTGGTGCTCCCGGGCGGCCCCCGGGCAGCAGAAGGGGTCAGCAGCAGGACCTATACCTTCGCCGTGGTGCCCCAGTTCCCGGCCCTCGAGATCGAGCGGGACTGGGTGCCGCTTTTGCGCCGCCTCTCCGAGCTGTCGGGCCATACGCTTGCCCTGAAATTTTCCAAATCGATCCCTGATTTCGAGCAGGAATTCATCGGGGGCAGGCCTGATTTTGTTTTCATGAATCCCTATCATGCCGTCATGGCCAAAGGCGCGGCAGGCTACGTTCCGCTGATCAGGGACGACGAACACCCCCTTGTCGGCATCCTGGTGGTCAAGAAGGAAGGCCCGGTCAGGTCTGTCCAGGACCTGAAGGGGACGGTCATCGCCTTTCCCTCGCCCAACGCATTCGCCGCCTCTCTGTATATGCGTTATCTTCTCGCGGAGCGCGAAAAGATCGCCTTCAGGCCGAAGTACGTGGGCACGCACAGCAACGTGTACCGCCACGTGGCCCTGGGGCTCGCCGCTGCGGGCGGCGGCGCACTGCGGACGCTCCAGAAGGAAGCTTCCGAGCTGCGCGACCAGCTCCGTGTGGTCTACGAGACGCCCGGCGCGGCAGCCCATCCGGTCAGCGCGCATCCGCGGGTGCCCGCGGAAGTGCGCGAGGCCGTTGCAGCCGCCTTTCTGCGGCTCGCCGAGGACAAGGAGGGGCGGACCCTGCTGAGAGCGGTCAGGATCGAGCGGCCTGTGCCGGCGGTCTATGAGCGTGATTATGCTCCCCTGGAGCGTTTGGGGCTGGAGCGGTACATCATCAAGGGAAGGGATTGAATGGGACCGAACAGGTACCGGTTGAGCAGCCTGTTTCCGCGACAGCTTCATCTGCAGGTGGGGTTCATCGTATCGCTCCTGCTGATGGCGGCAATGACCGTCTATGCCTGGCATACGGCCCAGCAGCAGTCCCGCGACGCGGCAACGGCGATCAGGCGCCAGGCCTCGGTCATGGCCGAGAGCGTAGCGAGCCTCGGCATCCAGTATCTGCTCGTTGAAGATTATGCTTCGCTCGAAGCGCTGCTGAAGCGCATCGGAGAGTTCCCGAACGTTCTGTCCCTGACGGTCAGTGACGCGAAGGGGAAGGTGCTCAGCCGGGTCGTGAGCATCGGCGACGACCGGGTTGCCGCCGATTACGACGCCGGACAGATCGAGACGCCCCGGGACCTGGCAACGGCGCCGCTGGTCCTTGATGACCGGATCGTCATCTGGCATCCCATCATCGAGGGGAAGGTGTATGGATGGGTCAGGGTCGATTACAGCCTGCAGACCCTGGAGGACCTGAAGCGGGGGATCTGGCGCGATACGCTCAGGGCGGGCGTGCTCGTCGTGGCGGCCAGCATCGCGCTGATCCTCTTTCTGCTGCGCCGGTATCTCCGGGCGATCCAGAGGATCACGGTCTTTGCCAAGAACCTGAATGAACGCCGCGGCGAGTCCCTGCAGATCAACGGCACGGCCCAGGAGATCGAGGAGCTGGCTGCCGCGCTGAGCGAAACATCACGGAAGCTACGCGACCAGGACCAGTCCCTCCGGGAATCCAGCGAGGACCTGGAGCGCCTCAGAAGCCGGAATCTGCTGATCCTGCAGTCAGTGGGCGAGGGCATCCTTGGCCTGGACCTGGCAGGACGGCATATCTTCGCCAATCCCGCCGCGGTCCAGCTTCTGGGGTACGATGCCGAGGAGCTCATCGGCCGGTCCTGCTCCACCACATGGTTCCGGAACAAAGCTGACGGCGCGCCTCATGACGGAGGGGAATGCCCCATTGCCGACCTGTTGGAGAACGATGCCGGTCATCACGCGGACAGTGATATATTCTGGCGCAAGGACGGGACCGGCTTTCCCGTTGAGTATACGACCACGCCCATCCGGGAAGGGGACCGGATCACCGGAGCGGTCATCACCTTTCGCGACATCACCACGCGAAAGTTCGCCGAGGACGCGCTGCGCGAGTCGGAGAAGAAGTATCGCGCCCTCTTCGAAGAGTCGAAGGACGTCATCCTTATCGGGACCCTGGACGGCCGGATCCTGGACGTGAATCACGCGGGAGTGGAGCTCAGCGGCTATGCCTCGAAAGAGGAACTGCTGAAGGCCAATATCGTCCGGGACCTCTACCTGAATCCCGGCGACCAGCATGTCTTCCGGCAGGCCATGGAGCGGCAGGGCTTCATCAGGGACTTTGAAACGCGGCTGCGCAGGAAGGACGGGGAGGTGCTGACGGTCCTGGTGACGGCCACGGCGGTCGTGGACGAGAAGGGGCCCGCAGACGCCTTCCGCGGCATCCTGCGCGACGTCACCGCCGAACGGCAGCTTGAGCAGCAGCTCCGCCATGCGCAGAAAATGGAGGCCGTGGGGCAGCTGACGGGCGGCATCGCCCACGACTTCAACAACATCCTGACGGCCATCATCGGCTTCGGACACCTCGTGCTGATGAAGCAGAAGGAAGATGATCCGCTCCGGCACTTTGTCGAGCACATCCTGTCCGCGGCCGAGCGGGCAACGCACCTCACCCAGAGCCTCCTCACCTTCAGCAGGAAGCAGATATCCAACCCCAAGGCCCTGGACCTCAACGGCGTCGTGCAGCGGGTCCAGAAGCTGCTGGCCAAGATTGCCGGAGAGCAGGTGGATATCTCCCTGTTCCTTTCCGAAGCGCCGCTTGTCGTCATGGCCGACAGCGGGCAGGTGGAGCAGGTGCTGATGAACCTGGCCGCCAATGCCCGCGACGCCATGCCCTCGGGCGGGCGGCTCGTCCTCGAAAGCCGCCGCATCGAACTGGACAGCTCCTTTGTGCAGACCCACGGCTACGGCAAGCCGGGCTCCTACGCGCTGCTGTCCCTGAGCGACACGGGAACAGGCATGGATGCGCCGACAGCCAAGAGGATATTCGAGCCCTTTTACACGACAAAGGAAGTGGGAAAGGGGACGGGCCTGGGGCTGTCCATCGTCTACGGCATCATGAAGCAGCACAACGGTTATATCAACGTGTACAGCGAGCCCGGCCACGGCACGACGTTCAAGATCTATTTTCCGCTCACCGCCGCGGCGGCCCTGGAGCAGAAGACGCAGGAGCTGGTCCCCTACCGGGGCGGGAGCGAGACCCTGTTGCTTGCCGAGGACGATCCCGAAGTGCGGCGCCTGACAAAGGCCGTGCTGACCGAGTTCGGCTACCAGATCATCGAAGCGACTGACGGCGACGAAGCGGTCCGCCTCTTTGAAGAGCGCAAGGACAGCATTGACATGCTGATACTGGATGTGATCATGCCGAAGCGGAACGGCAGGGAGGTCTATGACGCGGTGCGCACCCTGAAGCCCGGCGTCAAGGTGCTGTTCATGAGCGGTTATACCGCCAACATCATCACGCAGCGGGGAATCCTCGAAGAGGGAATGCAGTTCCTGCCGAAGCCGGCAGCGCCCACGGAGCTGTTGAAGCGGGTGCGGGAGATCCTTGACGGGAACTGAGATCGTGACGTATCATTCCGGAAGGATCTGCTCGGACAAGAGAAAAGCATTTGGCCACGGATTAGCGAGGCTCTGCCTCAGACCGATGATACAAAACCTAACCGTTGAACCGCCAAGACGCGAAGGACGCGAAGGTTTTTTATGCTTTTGAAATCTGAATTTGAGCTTTCCTTTGCGACCTTTGCGCCTTCGCGGTGAACGTTTTTGGCTTTATAGAACTTGACTGAAAATTTAAGATGTTTGCCCCTAACCCGGATAAACCGGAAAAGCTTTTAGCCACAGAGATCACCGAGAACACAGAGAGAAGCTAAAAATGGTTTATTTCAAAATCGCTTTTAAGCCTTTCTCTGAGCCCTCTGTGCGCTCTGTGGCAAAATATTCTTGCCGTTTTGAGTAGAATTTGATTCATAACTGATTAAAGTACTTTAACACGGATACACAGGGATAGTTCAAGCATGTATCTAAATCCGATGATCACCCAATGAGTGCATTTTTTGTCCCGGCACTTCTCCTTTTTTGGTCGGACCGTGTTCATCAGCCTGAAAAAAGCATTTTAGCCGCGAATGAACGCGAATTGACGCGAATTTTCAGAAGCTTGAACCAAATGCACGAGTCACCGAACTGGTGAATCATCAGAATGATACGATGCCCTTGTTTTTTTCGTCTTTACCGTGTTCATCCGTGGTTGCAAATGCCCTTTTTTTCCGGAGGTGATCCACCGTGGACCTTTTTGTCGGAGCGCGCTACGTAGTTGCCGGTTACCGGCTCATCCTGCGGCCGGGGCTGCGCCGGTTCTTCATCATCCCGGTCGTCATCAACATCCTGCTGTTCTCGGCGCTCATCACCCTCGCCATCGGCCAGTTCGATGTCCTGCTGGGCTGGATGCTGCCTGCCGGCGACGAGTGGTGGGTCTCCGTTGTGCGGGCGCTGCTCTGGGCCGTCTTCGCTGCCGCGTCCCTGGTTGTCCTGGTCTTCATCTTCACCCTTGCCGCCAACCTCATTGCCGCGCCCTTCAATGGGTTTCTGGCGGAAAAGGTCGCGCTTCACCTGACGGGGTCCAAGGTCAGCGGTACGAACAGCGGAATTGCCGCCGCTGTCGCCGAGATCGCCCCTTCATTCCTGAACGAACTCCGGAAACTCGCCTACTTCATCGCCTGGGCCGCGCCCATCCTCGTCCTCGCGGTCATACCGGGTCTGAACGTCCTCTTTCCCTTTGTCTGGATACTCTTTGCTGCGCGGTCACTGGCGCAGGAGTACCTCAGCTATCCGCTGGAGAACGACGGCATCAAGTTCCAGGATGCGCGCCGGCGCCTGTCCGAGAAGCCGATGCTCGTGCTCGGCTTCGGCCTGGCTGTCATGGCAGCGACCATGGTCCCGCTGGTCAATTTCCTGGTGATGCCTGCTGCTGTTGCCGGTGCTACGGCCCTCTGGACAGGGGAGTGGAAGGGGAGGAAGGGGTGAAGGGTCAGGCTGTCGAAAAAAGCATATAGCCGCGAATGAACGCGAATTGACGCGAATTTTCAATAACACACGAACCAAATGCAGGAGTCATCTAACTGCATCTCGTGATAAGTTCCGCCCCAAGCTGTACCAAGTTTTGCCTTGGCGCGATTGGCGGTTTCTGCTATAGTCGATTACCGACAAAGGTACTATTGCATAAACAATTTCCGCCCCGCCAATTCTGAAAATCTGTATTTGACGGGGCGGTTTCCGTCCCATCAATATGGGTTAGGCATCCCTATGGCCAATAAGCAGCCGACTGTAGATGAAGTAGTAAAGGCGTTAGATTGTCGCCATGAATCAGATACTGGCCGTAACCAGATTCTGTTGCATGAGAAATATGGACTAGACTTACTAGTTCCTTACTACATCGAAGCATTTCCAAGGATAAAGAATTGGATAGGGCGTAAGTACATCATGTTCTGGGTTCAGAGGTATGCCAGAAAAAACCCCGATGTCGTGAAGCTAGCAAAATTTGCCTTACAAGATAAATCATGGAAAGTTCGATACGATGCGTGCGGAACTCTAGCGTATGCATTAGATGCAGAATCCTTGCCGCTTCTTCGTGACCTTCTTAATCATAAAAGCAAAGAAACACGTGATGACGCGGCGGCCGCCATAGATGCCATCGAGAATAAGAACCACCATTTCTTCTTAGACCGAAGACACGAAGGAAATATTTTCTGGCGGGCCGGTGGCAATGTAGAAGAAAGTGAAAGCTAGTGCAATGTCTCTCAAATGACTGGTTTTATAAATCTCCCCTTACCCCTCTTTACCAAAGAGGGGAAGTGCCTCCCTTTGAAAAAGG
>JBBIHD010000149.1:0-6194 GCA_037447195.1 Nitrospirota bacterium
GCAGTGAAATGATCGAAGCGCTTCCAAAAGTATCGGCGAAACTATAGCACCTTCGGGCCGGGAAGCCCAGCGTTTTTTCGGGCATGACTGCCTGGCGCATCGGCTCGGGGCGCAGGAGTTCACCGTGCCTGCTGCAACAGGCTGCAAGCGGCAGGTTTTGACACTTTGTCCTTGATATTGCGCAGTCCTTTTGCTAAGATGTGGTGGTTTTATGGAGGCATTCATGGCGCAAAAACAGGACATGACAGGCAGGGCAGCAGCAGGCTTTGTCGACTTCCTGATCGTACTGGCCCTTTCGCGCCTGCCTGATGTAGTCGGGTTCCTTGCCGCCGCCGGCTTCATCCTGCTGCGCGACGCGCTGATGGGAGGACAGAGCCCCGGCAAGAAGCTTGTGGGCCTGCGCGTCGTGAAGAGTGAGGCCCTGCAGGAGCCGGCCGGCTACCGCGAATCGGTCCTTCGGAACATCACGCTTGCCGCAGCCTATATTCTGTTCCTCATACCCTACCTCGGCTGGATACTGGGGCCCGTGGCGCTGCTTGCGGAGATCCTGGTAGGCGTGGGAGACGACAAGGGACAGCGCGTCGGCGATATGCTGGCGCGCACGCAGACCGTCGCGGCTGCTCCCGCGCCTCAGCAGCCGGCGGAAACGCCTGAGGAAGACCGCGACGACGGGCGGGAAGGCTGAGTCCGGCTGGCAGCGGACCGCGGCCATGGTTCCCTGAACACGAATGAACGCGAATTTTCATGAGCTTGAACTAAATGGCCGAGTCACAGAACTGGTGAATCATCAGAATGATAAGATGCCCTTGTTTTTTCCGTCTTTACCGTGTTCATCCGTGTTCCAACTGCCGTTTTTAGGATAATACGTATAGTGATCCCTGATCAAAGGAGCCTCGCGTGTTCATCAATTCAATCATGGGCTGGTTCTCGAACGACATGGCCATCGATCTTGGCACGGCCAACACGGTCGTCTTCGTCAAGGGAAGGGGCATCGTGTGCAATGAGCCGTCAGTCGTGTCCCTGGCGACCAAGACGGGGAAGGTGATCGCCGTCGGCGCCGAGGCGAAGCGGATGCTCGGCAGAACGCCGGGTGACATCCAGACGATCCGGCCTATCAAGGACGGCGTGATCTCCAACTTCGACGTGACCGGCGAGATGCTGCGCCACTTCATTCAGCGCGTCCACAACCGCAAGACCTTCATCAGGCCGCGGATCGTCATCGGCGTGCCCTCGGGCATCACCCAGGTGGAGCAGCGCGCCGTCAAGGACGCGGCGCTGTCCTCGGGGGGCCGCGAGGTGTACCTTATCGAAGAACCCGTGGCAGCCGCCGTGGGAACGGGCCTGCCCATCTCGGAGCCCTCGGGCAATATGATCGTCGATATCGGCGGAGGCACCACCGACGTGGCCGTCATCTCCATGGACGGCGTGGTCTACAGCCGGGCCATCCGCGTGGGCGGCGACAAGATGGACGAGGCGATCATCAACTACATCAAGCGCAAGTACAATCTGCTGATCGGCGAAATGATGGCCGAGCAGATCAAGCTCGACCTCGGTTCGGCCTACAAGCTCGACACGACCCGCCTGACCATGGAGATCAAGGGCCGCGACCTGGTGTCGGGCATTCCCAAGACGCTGATCCTCGACGACGACGAGGTGCGCGAGGCGCTCTCGGAGCCTGTGGGCCAGATCCTGAACGCAATCAAGGCGGCCCTGGAGAACACGCCTCCCGAGCTCGCGGCCGACATCGTGGACAAGGGCATCGTGCTGGCCGGCGGCGGCGCGCTGCTCAAAGGGCTCGACGTGTTCCTCCGCGAGGAGACGTCGCTGCCGATCATTATCGCTGAGGACCCGCTCACCTGCGTAGTGCTCGGCGCCGGCAAGCTGCTTGACGACATCGACATCCTGAAAAAGGTCGTAATGTGATCGGGAGACGATAGCAACCTGAATGTTCGCATTCATCGGAAGAAACAAAAAGGTATTTCTCGCCCTCACCCTCGTCGTGTTCCTCTTCTGGCTCGTCACCACCCAGGTGGAGAGCGGCAGGTTCCGGTTCCTCGAGCGTCCGGTGCTCGCCCTTTCGGGCTTCTTCGAACGCATCACCAGCGGCGCCTATGCGTCCCTGGAGTCCGTCTGGGACCGCTACGTCTTCCTGGTTGGAACGCACCGTGAAAACCTGCGCCTCCGGGACGACCTGGACCGCGTGCATCTCGAGAACCAGCTCCTGCAGGAGGTCCTGCAGGAGAACGAGCGTCTGCGCCAGATCATCGCGTTCCGCAAAGAGGCATTTCCCTCGTCCATAGGCGTGCGCATTATGGGCCGGCAGGTGTCGCCTGCCTCCACCACGATCACGATCAGCAAGGGGTCGGACAACGGCGTCCGGATGGACATGCCGGTCATCGTGGCCGAGGGCGTGGTGGGCCGTGTCCAGACAACGCTGGGCGGATCGTCCAGGGTGATGCTGCTGACGGACCCGGGCCATGCGCTGGCCGTGCGTGTCCAGCGGAACCGCGAGGACGGCCTGCTCGAGGGCAGGATCAGCCACTGCGCCCTGAAATATGTTTCCTATTACGTGGACATCCAGGAGGGCGACCTGCTGGTCACCTCGGGGCTTGACGGCATCTACCCCAAGGGGCTGCCCGTAGCGACGGTGGTGAAGGTCACGAAGCATGAAGCGAGCCCCTTCCAGACCGTTGTGGCCAGGCCGGTGGTGCGCATTTCACAGATCGAAGAAGCGCTGGTGCTGACACAATGAAGCCGCCTGTCTATCTTGCCCTGTTCATCCTGATACTCCCGCTGCAGTCCAGCCTACTCGGTCCGCTCGCCATCGCCGGCATATCACCCGACCTGGTGCTGATCGCCGTATACGTCATCGGGCTGCTGACGGGACCGCGCGAGGCGGCCGTGGCGGGGATCGCCCTCGGGTTCCTGCAGGACATCCACTCGGCGGGCTTCATCGGTCTCATGGCGCTGACCCACGGCGCTGCGGGTTTTTCCGCCGGCCTGCTGGGCAGGAACGTGCTGAACATTGCGAGCCCCTCGAACATCCTGTTCCTTGGCGCCTTCAGCCTCGGCGAGGCCCTGCTGGTCACGCTGTTCCTCCAGATGATCTACGGCTCCGTGCCCTTCTTCGGCATGCTCTTTGCGCGCATGCTTCCCGCTGCGGTCTATACGGGCCTCTTCGGCACCCTGGTGCTGCAGCTGATGAAGAGCAGGAAAACGCTCGAACTGCTGACGCGGCCGTCTGTACAGAAGGAGTTTTAGATGCAGGACACGAGCCCCGCTGATATCCAGAAACGCCTGCCTTTCCTGGCGGGCCTGGTGATACTCTTCGTGCTCGTGCTCTTTGTGCGCCTCTGGTTCCTCCAGGTGGTGAACGGCGATTATTATTACGACCTTGCCGAGAACAACCAGATCCGGCCCATCAAGATCAGGCCGCCGCGCGGGGTCATCTACGACCGCCACGGCAGGCCCATCGTCGAGAACGTCCTGACCTTCGATATTTCCCTGGTGCCTGAGGACACGCTCGATCTCGATGAGACGATCCGACGGCTGACGACTCTCGCAAGGATCGACGCCCGTTCGACGAGGCAGGCCCTGGCCGATGCCGCGCCGATCAGGATGAAATATGAGCCCGTCAAGATCAAGGAGGAAGTGGGATGGGAGGATGTGGCACGCGTTGAGGCCCATCAGGACAGCATCCCCGGCGTGATCGTCGAGCCTGAGCACCGCAGGCACTACCCCTACGGCGGCCTCATGTCGCATCAGCTTGGCTATATCGGCAAGGTGACGCAGGAGCAGCGAAAAAAGGACCAGACTGAGCTTGGTCTGCTGACGGGCCAGGGCGGCCTGGAAAAGACCTTTGACACGCTCTTGCGGGGCGTTTCGGGACGGCGCATGATCCAGATCAACTCGTCGGGCAGAAAAGTGAAGGACCTGGGGATCGAGGACCCAAAGCCGGGCACGGACCTGTACCTCACCATTGACCTGAATGTACAGGTGGCCGCTGAGGAAGCGCTCGGAGCGCGGGCCGGAGCGATAGTGGCCATGGACCCGAACTCCGGCGAGATCCTCGCGCTCGTCAGCCATCCGAACTTTGACCCCAATCTCTTTCCGCGCGGGATCGAGCCGAAGGACTGGAACAACCTCATGAACCATCCCTCCCACCCGCTGTACAACCGGGTGGTCCAGAGCGTGTATCCGCCCGGATCGGTCTACAAGATCGTGACCGGCCTGGCGGCCCTTGAGTCGGGCATCGTGAAACCCGATGACAAGGTGACCTGCAAGGGCTACATCCAGTACGGCAAACACACCTTCCGCTGCTGGAAAAGGACGGGCCACGGCACGCTGTCATTCCACCGGGCCATGGTCGAATCCTGCGATGTCTACTTCTACACCGTTGCCGAGCGGATCGGCTTCGAACTCATCGCCCGCTATTCCACGAACCTCATGCTCGGCAGCCTCACGGGCATCCGGCTCGCCGACGAGAAACCAGGCCTGATCCCCGGCATTCCAGTGAGCGCCTGGAAGCAGAAGCGAACCGGCATCCCCTGGTATGCCGGCGACACCTACATCAATGCCATCGGCCAGGGATTCATTCTTACGAGCCCCATCCAGTCTGCCCAGCTTATCAGCGCCGTGGCGAACGGCGGCTTCTTCTTCACACCCAAACTGCTGAAACGCACCCGCAGCAGGCTTACAGGCCAGGTGAAGGAATTTGGGCCTGAAAAGAGCGCCCGCTATGTCTTTCAACCCGAAGCGCTCAAGCTGCTGCGCGATTCGCTGGCCGGCGTTGTGGCCGAGCCGGGCGGTACGGGGTGGGCCTCCCGCACTCCCCTTGCCACGGTGGCAGGAAAGACAGGCACCGCGCAGGTCGTGGCCCAGAAGGATACGACACGCAAATACACGGGCAAACTTGCCGACCATGCCTGGTTCGTGGCCTATGCGCCCGTTGACAAACCTGAGATCGCCGTTGCGGTGCTGGTGGAGCACGGCGGCGGCGGCGGCGCTGCAGCGGCGCCCGTAGCCAAGATCGTTATCGAGGAGTACTTCAGAAGTGCAGGAGCAAAGCCGGCTCACTAACATACCCTGGGGAATTATCGGCCTGATCGCCCTTATCTCGCTCATCGGGCTGCTGGGCGTCTACAGCGCGACCTACTCGGTCCGCGGCGTGTCCGCCATTTTTTACAAACAGCTCCTGTGGATGGGGATCGGTTTTGTCGTGATGTTTGCCATGATGCTTCCCGACTACCACACCATCGGCCGGTACGCCTATGCGCTCTACTGGATCTCCGTGGCGCTGCTGCTGCTCGTCATGCTCGTGGGCAAGACCGGCATGGGCGCCCAGCGGTGGCTTTCGCTCGGCCCCATCGCCTTCCAGCCATCGGAGCTGACCAAGCTGGCAGTCACGCTTTCACTGGCCCGGTTCTTTGCCGCCAACCCCAGGCCCGGCGGATACAGCCTTACGGACCTCGCCTGGCCGGCGGTCATGGTGGCACTGCCGCTCGTCATGGTCCTGAAACAGCCGGACCTCGGCACCGCCATGATGCTGCTGATCACGTCGTCGATCATCGTGGTCGTTGCCGGCCTCCGGGTGCGTTCGATCATTATTCTGCTGCTTGCCGGGGCCGTGCTTGCGGCAACGGTCTTTCTGGTCCCGCCGGTGCGCGAGAAGATCTGGGGAGGCCTCAAGCCCTATCAGCAAAAGCGCATCAAGGCCTTTCTTGACCCCTCCTCGGACCCCCTGGGGAGCGGGTATCACGCGAACCAGTCCCGCATCGCCGTGGGTTCGGGCCGCGTTGCCGGCAAGGGCTTCGGCCAGGGGACCCAGAGCCAGCTCGCCTTCCTGCCTGAGCGCCACACGGACTTCATCTTCTCTGTCATTGCCGAGGAGCGGGGCCTGATCGGCGCCGGCTTTCTGATCATGCTCTATCTTGCCCTGCTGCTCTACGGCATCGAGGCCGCCAAGAACGCCAAGGACCGGCTCGGAGCGCTCATGGCTGCCGGTGTCGTCTCCATGCTGGCCGTATATTTCTTCATCAACATCGGCATGGCTGTGGGCGTCGCGCCTGTCGTGGGCGTGCCGCTGCCCCTGGCGAGCTACGGAGGCACCGCCATCATCACGACCTTCCTTTCCCTCGGTTTGCTCTTGAACATCCACACCAAGCGGTTTATGCTGTTCTATTGAGAACCGGCAG
>JBBIHD010000150.1:0-6167 GCA_037447195.1 Nitrospirota bacterium
AGGGCGAAATAGACGGCATGCCTGCCGGGTTTAAGCTTCACGGTCCGCTCCAGCGTATATCGTACTCCGTCGCCGCCTTCGGGCTGCCTCGCGCCGTTCACGAATCGCTCCGACGCCTCCGGACGGCCCGCCGCGGTCCAGGCGGCGCCCTGGCCGGAGATGCTGATCGCCACCGGATACTGCTGCTTTCCGTGAACCGAATCGCGCGCTTCAAGGATATAATGATCCTCGCTATGCGTCTTGAAGGCGGCCTTGATCACGAGGACAGCTGAACCTCGCTCAGCGGCTGTGTTCGTTGATTCCTGAAATACGCTTCCCTGCAGGGCCGCCATTTGAGCGGCCCGCTCTTTCACCCCCGCAGCGCACCCGGACAAGACGACCGCGGCTGCGAACACCATGGAATACATGCCTGCTTTTTTCATTGTCACTTCTCCTTTCCGAATTTCATATAGAGAGACGGCAGAACGACCATATTCAGCGCCGTCGAGCTTATAAGGCCGCCCAGGATCACAATCGCCAGGGGAGAGAGAATTTCATTTCCCGGCCTGCCCGGAGCCAGCGCAAAGGGCGCAAGCGCAAGACCCGCGGTAAGGGCGGTCATGATCACCGGCCGGAGCCGCTCCAGCGAGCCCTGCAGCACCGCCTCCTTGAGCGGCCGGCCTTCCGCTTCCTTCAAATGCCTGTAATGGGAGATCAGAAGAATGCCGTTCCGGGCGGCAATGCCGAAGAGCGTGATGAATCCCACGAGCGACGACATGTCTATCACCCCTCCGGTCAGAAACAGGGCGCCCACGCCCCCGATCAGGGCAAGGGGCAGATTGACCATCACCAGCAGCGCGGCCCGCAACGACGAAAATTCAAGATAGAGTATCAGCAGGATCAATCCGAGGGAGACAACGCTCAGGAGCGTGATCATCCGCGTCGCCTCGGCCTCGCTCTCGAACTGGCCCCCGTATTCAATGTGATAACCCTGGGGCAGGACGAGGTTCTTCCCGATCGCGGCCCTGGCGTCCTCATAAACGCTGCGCAGGTCCCTGCCCGAAACGTTGGCCTGTACCACAATCTTCCGCTGGCCGTTCTCCCTGCTGATGGAATTCGGCCCCGTCGTTGATACGATCTCCGCCACCTCGTGGAGCGGGACCTTGGCGCCCGACGGCGTGTCGACGGGCGTGAGCCCCAACAGCTCCATTCCGCCGCCCGGAAGTCGCTCAAATTTCACGACCAGATCAAAGGTCCTTCCGCCCTCGACGACCCTTGAAACCACCCTTCCGGCCACGGCCGTCTCGACGGCCTCTGCGATCCGGTGTATTGTCAGCCCGTGACGCGCCATGGCGTCCCTGCGCGGCAGTATTCGCAGCTGGGAGACCTCGGCCTGCTGCTCCACCGAGAGGTCTGCAATGCCCCTGACCCGGCTCAGCTCGGACTGCACGTCCCCGGCCAGCGCCCGAAGCCTGAACAGCTCGGGCCCGTAGATCTTGACGGCGATGTTCGCCATCGTGCCTGAGAGCATGTGGTCTATCCGGTGGCTGATGGGCTGGCCGAAGGTGATGATCGACCCGGGCAGGCTTGCCATTTCTTTTCTAAGCCTGCCGGTCAACCCGGCGCTTTCCGCTTTTTCCGGATCGAGCCTCACCTCGATCTCTGATTCGTGAGGTTGCTTTCCATGCTCGTCCATCTCGCCCCTGCCGGTCTTTCTCGCCGTTTTCACGACGCCCTCGCTTCGCAGAATCGCGTTCTCGGCCAGGACGCCGATCTCCGACGACTGATCAAGGGATGTGCCCGGCGCCGTGGCGATCATCACGGTGAGCGAACCCTCGTTAAAGGTCGGCAGAAATGACCGCCCCAGGAACGGGAGCAGCGCCAGGGAGAGCGCAACCGCAACGGCGGCGGCGGCAAGGACTGCATCGGGGCGATCAACCGCCCGGCGCAGCAGGGGCGCATAGACCGACCGGAGGCGCCGCATCAGGCCGCTCTCGCCGCTCTTCTCCATGAACGACTCCCTGGGCAGAAGGAATGAGCAGAGCGCGGGAGTGACGGTGAGCGCCACGAGCAGCGAGGCACCGATGGACACCATGTAGGATATGCCCAGGGGCCTCAGGAGCCTGCCCTCGATGCCGCTCAAAAAGAAGAGCGGCAGGAACACGACGATAATGATCAGCGTGGCGTTCACGATGGACGATCGTATTTCCATCGAGGCGTCGAATATGACCTGCGCCGCGGGCCTGCGCCGCTCCGCGGGCAGCTCATGGTTCAGCTTGAGCCTCCGGTAAACGTTCTCCACGTCGATGATCGCGTCATCGACGATCACGCCCACCGCGATGGCCATGCCGCCCAGCGTCATGGTATTAATCGTGATGCCGAAGACCTTCAGGGTAATGATCCCGAAGACGAGAGAAAGCGGGATCGCAATGATGGATATGAAGGTCGTTCGCATGTTGCCCAGGAACAGAAACAGCACCGCGATCACGAGCAACGCGCCTTCAACGATCACGCGCTGCACGTTGTCTATTGCCCGGGATATGAAATCCGCCTGCCGGAATAGTTCGGCATCCACGGTCATGCCCGGCGGGAGAGCCTTCCCGATCTCCCGCAGGGCCTGGTCCAGCCTTCGTGTCAGCTCCAGCGTGTTTGCTTCGGGGTGTTTCTGCACGGCCACAAGAACGGCGGGCCTGCCGTTCACCGAAGCGTCCCCGGTCCTGTGCGCCGGCCCGATGGCTACCCGTGCGACATCCTTGACCAGAACGGGGACGCCGTGCCTGTTTGCAACTGTCGAGTTTTCAATATCGGACGGCGACCCGAACCGGCCGATCCCGCGGACCAGGTAGTCCCTGCCTGATGTCTTGACGAGCCCCGCCGAAAAGTTCTTATTCAGGCCTGACAGCGCCTCGACGACGTCGTTGAGGGACAGGCCGTGTGTCGCGAGCCTCCTCGGATCCACGTTCACCTGGTACTGCCTTGTCTCGCCGCCCACCGTCACCGCCTGGGACACGCCCGGAACGGCCATGAGCCGCTTCTTGACGACGTGCTCGGCGGCCTCCTTCACGTCCATCAGATTGTGCTGTTCGCTCAGCACGCCGACATACATCACCTCACCCATGATGGAGGATATCGGCGCAATGGCCGGCGCGGCCCCCTCGGGCAGCAGGGCCGACGTCATCTGAAGGCGCTCCACTACGCCCTGCCGGGCGCGAAGGATGTCCGTTCCCCAGGTGAATTCCACATAGATGGCGGACAGTCCCGGTGACGACGAAGAGCGCACCCGCCGCACATTGCTGATCCCGCTCATCCCGCTTTCTATCGGCTGCGTTATGAGCGCCTCCACTTCCTCAGGCGCCATCCCGGCGGCCTCGGTCAGTATGGTGACCGAAGGAGCGGTCAGATCGGGGAACACGTCTATGGGGATCTTCCCTGCCGCAAAAAACCCGGCGAGGAGCAGGAGCGCGGACAGCGCGGCCACCGCAATCCTGCGCTCAAGTGAAAGTTGTATTATTCTGTCCAGCATCGCCCATCCCCCTTTAACCTAAAAACGGCAGTTGGGACACGGAAAAAGCGGATAAACCCTGAAAAGGCAAATGCTTTTGTCCTGAAAAGTCTTTCACCTTGCAGGTGAGTTCTTTTTCAAGAATTAACCGTAAGTTTCTTTTGACTTTATCAGACGTTCCTGATTTTATCCGCGTCCAAATGCTCTTTATAGGTTTAATGATCGTGCCCATGCCCCTGGGGAAGCCGCGACGACAGGGAAGCGAGCTTCACATAGTATCCGCCCCGCGTCACGACGCGGTCCTTTTGTTCAAGCCCGGCCAGGACCTGAACATGCCCCCGGCCCCGCAGACCCGTGCGCACCTCCCGGCGCTCAAAGGACTCGCCGGCAATCTGCACGAAGGCGAAATATTTCGCCTCGTCTTCGAAAAGCGCGGACTCCGGAACAACAAGGGCGCTCGCGGCGCTCCCCGCTGCCAGGGAAACAGTTGCGTGCATGCCGGCCTTGAACTGACGCTTCCTGTTGTCCACTTCAAAAACGACGGCAACGGTTCGCGTTGCCGGATCTACGGCATCGCTCACTCCCAGCGGCCGCAGTGTCCTGAACTCTCCTTCCAGGCCCGGCACGGTAAACAGGGCCTCCCGCAAACTCCGGAGTCTTCCGATTTCCGCGGCAGGAACGTGGGCCTTCAACCAGAGTTTCTCCGCGTTCAGTATCCTTGCGACCGGCTGTCCCGCCTCGATATGCCGCCCCGGCGCCGCGGCGAGCTCAACCACCGTGCCCGCTATCGGGGCCCTGAGCAGAAGACGGTTGCCGTCCCTGCTGTCCTGGATGCTGGCCATCGCCTTTTCCAGGGGATCGAGTGCCGCCCTGGCCGCCGCAAGCGCGAGGTCCGCCTCGTCCAGCCGCTTCTTCGGCGCCGCCTTTGCCTCGTAGAGCCGCTGCGCCCGCGCCTGTTCATTTTTTGCGGAGTGGTACCGCATCTTTGCTTCCGCATGGACCGCGGTAAGATCGCCGAGCCCTCCCTGGCGCTGCAAAGGCGGCTCGATCTCCGCAAGTATGGACCCCTTCGCGACCTTCGCGCCGAGGGGCGGAAGCGGCCGGTCCGCGGCAACGGTCCCCGCCAGAGGAGAAGAGATCGTCACCTCCTGTCCTGATGCGGGAACCAGCTCTCCGGCGCTGGAGAAATATTCAACGACGGCCCTCTTGTCAGGCTGGCGGACCATGAAATCCACCGCCCATTGCTGCTCTTTCGTGAACGAAATGCCGCCGGGGCCCTCGCCGGCGGCCCCTTCTCCGGAGACGTAGATATCGTGTATCGTGATATCGTCGGAAAAACCGGCGGTGCGCACCGACAGCGTCATCGAGTATGTTCCCGGAGCGGAAAGCGTGACGCTTTTTTTGAATATGCCCGGAGTTTCACCTGGATCAACGCTGAAACTCAGCGTCCCCGCCGCCTGGCCCGACGCAGAGGCGAATGTAATGGTCGCGCCGGCGCCGGCAGGAGGCTTCATGTCCTCAAGCTTCGTAAGGTGGATCAGAAACTGTGCCTCTTTTCCCGGAACGATGCGGTCGTGCTCCAGAAAGAGTTCGCTTTTATTCGTCCAGACCGTCCTCTGGACCCGCTCCGTGCCATTATCGTCGGGGCCATGGTCGTGCGAGCAGCCGGCAAGCAGCAGGACCGTTGCGACAAATAGAACCGTTGTCTTCATTCTTCAGCTCCTTGCGCCGGCCTGTCGCCTGTTGCGGCCTCGAGGTCGAAGAGGGCCGCGTAGTATTCATACACGACCCCGCTCCGAGCGATCATGAACTCGCCTTCGGACCGGGCCGAATCGAGCAGGTCCATGATCCCGGCCTCACCCTCTTCGTAGGACAGCCTGCTGATATGCGAAATCTCCCTGAGGCGCTCCCCCTCTGCGGTCATTTCCTCGATCCTGCCCATGAGATAGCGGATCTTATCCGCAATGACCGCGATCTCGCTCCTGACGCTCTTCTTCAACAGCTCGCTTCGGTACCGCTCCGCATGCAGCTCCGCCCGCGAAGCGGCGCGGCTCGCCTGGTTCCTGTCAAAAATCGGAAGCGAGACGGAGAGGCCGGCAACATAGCCATCGAGCCCGGCTGCCGTGCGTTTATAACCGGCCTCGATCTCCAGGTCCGGCAGACCCTGCCTGCTTGCCAGGCTCACGGCGGCTTCGCGCGCCCTGACCAGCTCGGCCCGGGCGCGCAGGTCAGGCCTCTGCGCGAGCCCCTCCTGCTGAAGCCGCATCGTGTCTATGCGCACCGGCCGGTAGGCGAAACTTCCTGTCGGGTCAACGCTGTCGTCCTGCAGCCCGAGCGCCTGGGCCAGGTGCTGCTGCTCCCGCTCCGCTTCCGCCCGTACGCCTGCGAGCGCCCAGGCGTATTTTTTCCGCTCAGACGCGAGGCGCATGACCTCGGCTTCCGCCACGTCCCCCGCCTTGAGCCGCTCTGCCGTTTTTCGCTCCATGTCCTCAAAGGTCGAGACGATCGCGCCGAGCGTTGCCGCATTCTCGCGCAGCAGAAGTATCCGGTAGTAGCGCTGCTTCATGCG
Source organism: Nitrospirota bacterium (assembly GCA_037447195.1). GTDB lineage: Bacteria > Nitrospirota > UBA9217 > UBA9217 > UBA9217 > GWC2-57-13. The sequence goes on from JBBIHD010000150.1 coordinate 6,051, forward strand.
CGCAAGCGCAAGCGCCGTGTCCTGCTCATGGAACAGCCGGCGCGCCTCTACGGTTCGTTTTGCGGCCTCGATCCGCAGTCCCCGCACGCCCCAGAGGCCGATGGCCTGCGAAAGCGA
>JBBIHD010000151.1:0-6119 GCA_037447195.1 Nitrospirota bacterium
AGGCCGTTCAGCACATACCGCGTGTCATTATCGCCGACGGCATAGAGCGTTTTCCTGATCATGTCCCGCAGCGTCGAGCTCTCGATGGCGATCATTCCCTCCTCGGGAACTTCGGGAAGGGCCGGAAATTCTTCTCGCGGAAGGCCGACGAGTTTGAACTGGGCATGGCCCGAGCTGATCCTGATCCCGTTCGCATCCGTTGTTTCGATCTGGATCTCTTCCTCGGGGACCTCGCGCACGATCTCGAACAGTTTTTTCGCCGACACGCAGACCGAGCCGGGGTCCTGCACTTCGGCCGCATAGCGGCCCCGCAGCCCGATCTCGAGGTCCGTTGCCACTATCTCGATCCCGTCCTTCGCCGCCGTGAGGAGCATGTTCGAAAGGATGGGCATGGTGTTCCGCTTCTCCACCACTCCCTGCACGCGCTGCAGGCCCCTGAGGAACTCATCCTTCTTGATCTTCAGTTTCATCGAAGAAACCTCCTGTGGCGAATGGGTGATAGTATCAGAATCGCCCCCAAATAGCAATACTTATTGCCATGTTTATTGTGTTAAAAATCAACCCTTTAACTGCTTTGTCAACGTCTCGATCCGGGACCTCAGTTCAGGGTCTTTTTCCTTCCGCTGCTCGATCACTTTGCAGGCATGGATCACGGTGCTGTGGTCCTTTCCGCCGAAGATATGTCCCGTCTCGGGAAGCGATGTTCCGGCGAGGGTGCGGCAGAGATACATGGCTACCTGCCGCGGCAGGACGATCGTTCTGGTGCGGCGCTTCGATTTCAGGTCCGAGATCTTGACGCCGAAGGACTCGGCAACCACCTTCTGGATCAGCTCGTTGGTGATCACCCGCTCCCTGCCGTCAATGAGGTACCGGAGCTCGTTCCTCGCCATATCCTGCGATATCTCCGTGTTCGTCAGGGACGACACGGCGCCGAGCTTCACGAGCCCGCCTTCCAGCTCCCGGATGTTGTTCTTCGTCATGGAGGCGAGGAAGTTGGCCACGTCGTCGGGCAGACGGATGCCCCAGAACTCCGCCTTGGTCTTCAGGATCGCGATGCGGGTCTCCAGGTCCGGCGGCTGGATGTCCGAGATCAGGCCCGACTCGAAGCGCGACCGCAGCCGCTCCTCGATGTCGGGTATCTCCTTGGGCTGGCGGTCGCTGGTCACGACGATCTGCTTCTGCCCGTCGTAGAGGGCGTTGAAGGTATGAAAGAACTCTTCCTGGGTGCGCTCCTTGCCGGCGATGAACTGGATGTCGTCGATCAGGAGCATGTCCATGTGGCGGTACTTCTGCCGGAATTCCTCCATGCGCTGATGGCTCATGCGGTTTATCAGTTCGTTGGTGAACTGCTCTGATGACAGATAGGTCACCTTCAGGCGCGGTGAGCGCGACTGGGCATGATGGCCAATGGCATGCAGCAGATGCGTCTTGCCCAGCCCTACGCCGCTGTAGATGAACAGGGGGTTATAGGTCCTCCCCGGCGCGTCGGCCACCGCCTTGGCTGCGGCATGGGCGAACTGGTTGCTCGGGCCTACGACGAAATTGCTGAAGGTGTATTTTTTTTCCAGGTGGGTGGGTTTCTGATCGCGGACCTCTTTTTTGTCTTCCTTCGCCGCCTTGGCCGGCTTTTTCTCCTGGGGCTGCACAAAGAACTCGATATCCAGTTCGTCCTTCTTCGTCACCTCGCGGATGATCTCGGTCAGCGAATCCCAGTAGTGCTCCCTGATCCAGTCGCGGTGAAATTTATTCGGCACCTCGATCACCATCGTCGCCCCGTCGAAGGAACGGAGATGAGAATTGCTGAACCAGGTATCGTAACCCTGCTTGGAAACACGGTTTTCGATCAGGAGAAGGATCTCTTCCCATACGCGTACAGTATCCATAAAAAAGCTCCGAAAATCAGCCTGAAACGCTCCCACTTACGCACATGCTTGTCCACAGGTGTTGAAAACAATATTTGCCTTGATATTTCAGCTGGTTATGGCGATGCAGGGAGGCATTTTGTCCATTTTTTGCCGCCTTGATATTGGCGGTTTTCTGATGTCTACAGTTGCCGGGGGCAAGCACGCATCTTGCAGAACGTTAGTTGTATTCCTCTTGTGCAAGCGTCGACTATACCAGAAGAGCGTAGGGGTAGCAAGGTATTTTTCTCCCGGACCCCTGGCGCGGTTCCGAACTCTCGGCAATGCCTCTGCTTTTATAAACCGAAAAAATACTTGACTTTGCGCGGTTGCGCATTATAATACCTCTCAAACAGCTGTTATAGGGAGTGGCTGCAAATGAGCATTCTGAAGTCCTAATTTAATATTTTACTTGAACATGGGAGGTGAAAAAGCATGTCTGCTGACATCAAGGCTGATCAGGTTCTCGACGCCAAGGGAATGAACTGTCCGCTGCCGATCCTGAAGACCAAGAAAGCCGTTGAAACGCTGACCAAAGGTCAGGTGCTCAAAGTGGAGACAACGGACCCGGGATCGAAGAACGATATGAACTCCTGGGCCAAGAGAACGGGCAATGAGATCCTGAGCGTGGAAGAAGGATCAGGCACGTTCACGTTCTACATCAAAAAAACCGCGTAAGGAGACCTTCGTAATGGAGCAGAAAAAGATGGCCATCATCGCGTCCAAGGGATCGCTCGACATGGCCTACCCGCCGCTCATTCTGGCCACCACGGCAGCGGCAATGGATATGGACGTCACTATCTTCTTCACCTTTTACGGCCTCGAGATCGTCAAGAAAGGCCAGGCAGACAACCTCCAGGTAGTTCCGCTCGGCAACTCCTCGATGCCCATGCCCAACATTGTCGGCGCCCTTCCCGGCATGACGGCCATCGCAACGAAGATGATGAAGTCCATGTTCAAGAAGCATGGCGTCGCCACCATCGGTCAGCTCCTGGAGCTTGCCAAGGAGAGCGGCGTGAAGCTGATCGCCTGCCAGATGACCATGGACGTGCTCGGCATAAAGCAGTCCGATATCATCGACGGCGTCGAGTTCGGCGGCGCAGCCACCTTCATGGATATCGCCGCAGACTCGCAGATCTCGCTCTTCGTCTGATATAGCAGCTCGACAACGAAACCGCTGCAGCCGGCCTCTTGCGCATAGTGAGGCCGGCTTTTTCTATTTTGGGCCCCATCGCAAAGGACCGGCGGACCGTGGGGAGATCCAGGCATTTCTGAGCGGCCCCTCTTGACGGGCCCCTTGTTTTCTGGTAGCTTCCGCCTGCCCATGAAGCTGAAAAAAGCATTTGGACGCGGATAAAATCTGATAAAGTCTAAAGAAACCTGCGGTTAATACTTGAAAAGAACTCACCTGCAGGGTGAAAGACATTTCAGGAATAGCGCATTGCCTTCTCAGGATTTATCCGTATTTTCCTGGTCCCAACTGCCGTCTTTAGAATGAAACAGGGAATCGATTACATAGGCGTCGGAGTCGGCGCGGTCATCAGGAACGGCGACGGGCACTACTTCCTCGCCCTGCGGGGCAAAGGCGCGCGCAATGAGGCGGGTACATGGGAATTCCCCGGCGGCAGCGTGGAATTCGGAGAAGGGCTTGAGCAGGCCCTGGCCCGCGAGGTCCGCGAGGAATACGGTTTCGAGATCGAAGTGATGGAACTGCTCGATGTGGTGAATCACATCATCCCCGACGAGGGACAGCACTGGGTCTCGCCCACCTTTCTCTGTCGTCTCACGGACGGCGTCGCGCGCATCCGGGAGCCGCTTAAATGCGATGCCATCGGCTGGTTCAGGCTGGAGGACATTCCTGCCGCACAGCTTTCCCGCGCGTCGAAAAAAAGCCTGGAAAGCCTGAAACGCAGACTGGCTTCAGCAGGACACCCTTGAAAAGAGCGCAGCATGGTCATGCGTTGCCTCCCTCGGGGATCTTCGCCCTCGTGCGAAGCCCGCATCCGCGACAGCACGGCAGCCGCACCGCGCGCGCGTACCCTGGAAGAACCGATCATGAAAGCCCGAATCTCTTTGCCTGTCAATGCCCTCCTTCTGCTCGGACCCACGGGGTCCGGCAAGAGCCCCCTGGGCGATGCCATGGAGCGCCGCAGCCTGCTCGGCCGCCGGGTCCATCATCTTGACTTCGGGGCTGAACTCAGGAATGTCGCGTCTGCAGGACAGGAAGCCGGGATATACAGCGGGGCCGAGATCGACTTTGTGCAAGGCCTGCTGGAGCGGGGACTGCTGCTCGAAAACGAACACTTTAATCTTGCTGAAAAGATCATCAGGAACTTTCTGGAACGCCGGGGCTTTCAGGGGCGGGATGTGCTGGTGTTGAACGGGATTCCCCGCCATGCCGGCCAGGCGCGCGACGTGGCGCCGATCACCGATGTTCAGGGCCTGGTGGTGCTCGACTGTTCAGCCGACGCCGTTGCCTGCCGTTTGCGGACGAACGTGGGGGGAGACCGGGCTGAACGCTCCGACGACGGCAGGGAACTCGTTCAGAAAAAACTGGCTATCTTCCGGGAGCGGACCGAGCCGCTGATAGCACATTACGAAGCGCGGGGAAGCAGGATCTACCGCCTGGAGATAGCGGAATCCACGACGGCCGAAGAGGCCTGCGGGATGCTGTCAGCTCTTGCCGCCATTCACCCACCAGTCGCCCTTGTCGCTGAACCACCAGAGCGATGAGTCCGTTTCAAGGATGGACCTGGCCAGCTCGCGGGCCGCATCGGTCTGGAGCCGGCGCAGGGAAAAGGCAAGCCATTCCTCGGCATAGGTATTTCCCAGGTCCTTGTACTCCTTCAGCGCAAGGATCATCTCGAGCTGATCGGCGTCCCGGGCAAGGCGGGCCGTCTCGGTCTTTCCCTCATGGAACTCCGTTACCAGCTCCCGTATCTCGTCGCCGAAGGGGAGCGTGCGCGCCAGGTCGTCCACGGCCTTCGCTTCATCGGCAGTCACGTATTTCTTATTCACGTAGTTCAGGTCGCCGGTCCTGGCCTCGGGCAGATCGTGAAAAAGGCACATCTTGAGCAGCCGGTCCACGTCCGCTCCCGCGACAAGACGGCCCAGGGCGTAGCTGATGTAGCAGGTCCGGAAGACATGCTCAGCCACTGATTCTGCGCCGGAACCGAGGAACTGGAATCCGCTCCGGGGCGTGCGCTTCAACATGCCTGCTTCAAAAAGGAAGTTCGCGATGTTCTTCATGTCCCTGTTATAGCATGTTCAGGCCGGCGGCGCAATCGACGAATGGCTGCAGCATCGCGATGGATCATGCCCCCTGCCGCTCACGGCCTGGCCTATCAGAACGTCAGCCCCTGGCGCTGCATGAGCAGTTCACCCAGGTAGGATCCGGGCTTCACCTCTGCCCCCTCGATAAGCTCCACGCCTTCCATGCCGTAGGGCTTGACGCAGGAAGCGCAGACGTAGAAGTTCGCGCCGAAGTCCTCCCGCAGGCTCTTCATGAGCTCAGCGACGGGGGAGAATGACTTCTGCCAGGTGACGGATTCTGCAAACCCCTTGCGCGCGAGATGAATGCCTTCGTTCATGAAAAAGAAGTCGATCTTTGCGTCAAAGGCGGCCATGTTCGTGGCGAGTTGCAGGGCGCCGGCAGCCTTCTCGATCTTGTCGTACGAATGCGTAATGATGAACACAAATTCCTTGTTTTCCATGATTCCCTCCTGGTGGTGTGAGATGAATGTCGCTTTCATGGCGCCGCGGCCCGCCCCGCGGGCACTGTCAATCCGGCACGGTCTTCCTGAACTGTACCACTCCCGATGGCGCAGGTCGAATCAGAATTTTTTATACCGGCCTTTCAAAACACCGTATTGGGACGGGGCCGTCCGGTATGGTCGCGAAAGACAATCCTTTTTTGCCTTGACACATCGGGACGATTTGTTTATAGTTCTCGAACCTAAAATTGGGGGATCGTCCAGTGGTAGGACGACAGGCTCTGAACCTGTTTACGGGGGTTCGAATCCTCCTCCCCCAACCAATGGCTATCAGGGACGAGGGACGAGTGAAGAGCGACGAGCCAAGACCGGATGCCGGTGCAACTCGTCACTTGTCGCTGGTCTCTCGTCACTTTCCTCTATACGGTCCCATCGTCTAGCGGCCTAGGACGCTGGCCTCTCACGCCGGAGACACGGGTTCGATTCCCGTTGGGACCACCATTTC
>JBBIHD010000152.1:0-5993 GCA_037447195.1 Nitrospirota bacterium
GGGTTTTTATTCTGCGCTTCCTGCGCCTTTTTGCGGCTAAAATTGCTTTTCAAACATTCGCGCGGCCATGGCAAGTCCTGGAAAGAAGGAGCATAAGCGCCTACCCCCGCTGCGCCAGCGGCAGCGAGATGGCGAAGGCCGCGCCCGTCCCCTCGCCGCCGGCAACGTGTATCTCGCCCTTGTGATAATTGATTATGTTGTAGCAGATCGTGAGCCCCAGCCCCGTGCCCCGCTTTCCGCTCGACTTCTTGGTCGTGAAGAACGGCTCAAAGACCTTCGACAGGTGCGCCTGCTGAATGCCGTGGCCCGTATCGGAGAACTGCAGGACGAACCTTCCCTGGCCGCAGGAAGTGGCGATGGTGATCGCGCCGCCTTCGGGCATTGCGTCATGTGCGTTCACGATGAGGTTCAGCAGCACCTGCTGCAGCATGCGCTCCGAGCCGGCGACAACGGGATCGGGACAGGCATAGCGCTTCACGACCGCTATGCGCTTGTCCCGGAGATAGCTGCCGGAGAACTCAAGGGACTCGTCAATGACCCGGTGCATGTTCAGCGGCGCCAGAACGTCCGACTGGGGGCGGGAGAACTCGAGCAGGTCCCGCGTCAGCGCCGCCAGGTTGTCGATGCCCGCCTCGATCTTCTTGAGGTAGTCCCGCTCCGGAAAGTCCGGCGGCAGTGAATCCCCCAGCAGGTAGAGATAGTTGCTGATGTAATCCAGGGGATTGTTGATCTCATGGGATATCTCCGCTGCCAGCTTGCCGACGGCAGCCATCTTGTCGGACCGGACCAGCTCCTCTTCCAGCAGCTTGCGGTCCGTAATGTCATGAAAGATGCGGATCGCCCCCTGGAGCGCCCCGTCCTTGTCGAAAAAGGGATAGAGGGAGGTCATGAACAGGGCATCGCCCAGGCTCAGCTCCATTTCGTTCAGCAGCGGCCGGCGGCCCGACAGTACGCTCTCGAAGGCGCAGGACCCCTTCTGGGGGCAGGACTGCGGGAGAACGTCGCAGCAGGCGGCGCCGATGAGGTCCTCATACCCTTTGTTCAGCCTGCTGCTGAATGCCCGGTTCACCCGGGTGATGCGCGACTGGCGGTCCAGGATGCAGATCAGATCGGAGATGGAATCAAAGGTGTTCTGCCACTCCGCCTTCGCCTTGATCACCTGCTCCGTCAGCCGGTTCAGCTTCCGGGTCTTTGCCTCCTCTTCCTGGAACAGCAGCGCCCGGTCCAGGGCTATGCTGAACTTGTCAACGATCATGCCGATGACCTGCTGTTCCCTGTTCTCAAAGGGGACGGCGTCATGCCGTGCAAGCCGCAGCACGCCCTGCAGCGCCCCCCGCTGTGCAAGGGGCAGCAGGACCAGCGACCGGTATTCCACCAGCGAAGCATCGCAGACAACAACGGGCGCCCCTGTTTCCACTGCTTCGTCAAGGAGCGGCGACTGCAGCAGGGGCCCCTCTGTGCCGGCATGCTCCTTTTTTCCCTGCCGGAACGATGCCGCGGTAATGAGCCGCCCCTCCCGGAGAAGATGGAGCGATGCCAGGTCGCAGCGATAGGCCCTGGACAGGCTGCGCAGCAGTATGTCCGTCTCCTGCTCGGGGTTCAGCGTCGACCCGATGACGGAGGACAACTCGCGCAGAACAGCATAGGGCTCTTCATCCATTGCAGTATCGATCCCCGCAGCCTCGACGCCGGCAGGGCCCCTCCCGCGGCCCCGCACAGCGCGGGACGGCCGCGGGATCATTCAATATCGGTCATCCGCTGGCCTTCGACGAACTCAACGGACTTCACGTCCCTGGCCTCGGCGAGCTTGCGTATCACCTGCTTGATGCGCATGGCCATGTCGAACATCACCTGGAACTTCTTTCTGATCTCGGGGTCCACGGTCTCGTCTTCGCGGTACACCTCGGCCCAGTTCACGATGACGTTCAGGGGGTTGTTGATCTCATGCTCCACTGCCCGCGTCACCTCGCCCAGCGTGGCCAGCCGCTCGGCCTTGATCACCTTGTCGTGGGCGATCTTGATCTCCCGGCGCATGGCATCGAGCCGCTCGAAGCCCCACCACATGTTGATCCCGACGGCAACCTGCTTGCTCATGGCAACGGCAAGCTGTATCCGCTCGTTCGTGAAGGGGTTCCGCTCCCACATCCGCTCTTCCGCGAAGATGATAACGCCCACGTTCTCCGCCGCGATGCGGATCGGAACGATGATGATGGACCTGGTCGGCGGCGTCAGGATCCTGCGAAGCTCCTCGTCGATGGCGTCCGATTCCAGGCGCAGCACCCTGGGCTGGCGGTGTTCGATGGTGTGGCGGACGATCTCCAGCTGTTCGGGCGCAAAGAGCATGCCCACGGGCGGCTCCCAGTTCAGGCTGCGCACGGGACAGGCGATGCGCACCGTCATGTTCAGCTTGTCATCGAGCAGCATCACCAGGCAGTAGGTCGTGGGGAGATGGTCCTTCAGCCCCTCGGCAAGGGTCTCGATGACGGCGTCCTTTTCCATGTCCCTGAAGAGCGCCGAGGTGATCGAATAGAGCTCCTGCAGTTCGCGGTTCAGGTCTTCCAGGGTCCTGTTCCGCTTCAGCACGAATCTCGTAACGCCGTAGAGGATATAGGTGCCGAGAAAGAAAAAGAGCGTCAGCACCGCCGATGCAGCAACATGGTGCGGCTCAGGCGTCGCATAGAGGTAGGGAAAGAGGGAAAAGACCGTCACGACAGCGGCAATGCCGAGCATTTCAGCGAGATTGTAAAAATAGGAAAAGAGAATGATCAGGAAGAACAGCACGTCATAGGAGCTGTTCAGGCCGCCCGTGACAGCCACGAGGACCGACAGCAGCGTTGAGCCCGACAGCAGATGGAAGACGGTGAACACCCGCGGTTCAAAGCGGTCCCAGGGAACGAGATAGAGGACAATGATCATGATGCCTGCAATGACGCCGAGGACCAGAAGCGGCAGAGGCCTGATGGGGACGGTGTGGGGCAGGAAGAACGTAGAGGCGACGAGCAGAATGGTGAATATATAGAACCGGGCTGCAACACGGGCCATGGCCACATTTATGCCCGGCGCGATGCTGGGTGAAAGGAAGGACATGCAAACCTCCTGGAATATTGGAAATTATACACGACGTTAGCGCATTGTCAAGGTTCCGACCCCCCTGCGACCATTACCATTCACTGTCCGCAATCGGGCCTGGCGGGCCGGACTAACAGGACTGGAATCATAATCCTGAAAAAAGCGTTTGGACGCGGATAAAATCAGGAACAGTGGATAAAAGCTGATAATTCACTGCGTTGCCCCTCACCTGTATCCTCTCGGTAGTGTCAAAAGTTCTATGAAAACGAGAGAGGCATACATGATACGTAATCTCCAGAACGTCATGAGAAACCAGGAACAAATCCCCCCAACCCCCCTTTGCCAAAGGGGGGCGAGGGGGGATTTAAGCCGTCTTGTAAAATAAGGTTTTCTCTGCGCTCTGAACGATCTCGGCGGTAAATTTTTGACAATACGATCCTCTCCCCAGGGGGGGGATTCCGTAGGAATGTAATGATTATCCAAGAAATGGCGCGGGCCGCTGAATTCTACGGCTTGACATTACTTGTTACAAGTGTTACTATCGTAATCATCAGTTACATAGCGCCGTGGACTGCGGGCCTATCCCGCGGACCCGGGGCGCAAAAAGGAGCAGGAACGCATGGGCCAGCAGGCTGACCAGGAATGGCTGCTGATCTTTTACAGTGTGCCGTCAAAACCCGTGAGCAACCGGATGAAGCTCTGGAGAAAGATGGCAAAAGCCGGGGCATTGCAGCTCAAAGGCGCTGTCTATGCCCTTCCGGCCTCAGAGGAGCATTACGAGCTGTTCCAGTGGCTTATTGCCGAGGTGGCGTCCATGGGCGGCGACGGCGCCTTTGTGAAGACGCCGCGCATCGAGACCATGAAGAACAGCGAGATCATCGCCCTGTTCAACGAAGCGCGGGAATCGGACCTGCGGACCCTGGAAAAGAAGCTGGAACCCCTGGAACGGAAGGTCCAGAGCGTCAGGAAGGGAACGAGCACCCAGAACATCAGGAAACTGTCGGAACAGACAGCGAAGCTTTCGAAGGAGTACGACGATCTCCGGGCCATAGATTTCTTTTCCTGCCGGACCGGCGGCAGCATGGGCAAACGGATCCATGCCCTCGACGCGGAGCTGCGCAGGATAGCAAAACCTTCTGCGGACGGCGCGCCTCAGCACCTTTCGCCCAGGAAGCCGGAAGACTACCAGGGAAGGACCTGGGTCACGCGCAGGAACCCCTTCGTTGACCGCATGGCCTCTGCCTGGCTCATCCGGCGCTTTATCGATCCCGGGGCCCGCTTCGGGTTCATCGACGAAAAGGACGCGCCGCAGCCGCAGGACGGCGCGGTGGCCTTCGACATACGGGGCGGAGAGTTCACCCACCAGGGAGACCTCTGCACCTGCGAGGTGCTGCTGCGGTCCTTCGGCATCCGCGACAGCGCGGCCGCCAGGATAGCAGAGATCGTGCATGACCTCGATATCCGCGACGACAAATACGGCGCTGTCGAAGCCGCGGGCGTCGAAGAGATGCTGGCAGGCATCCGAAAGACGGCCAGGAGCGATGCAGAGGCACTGGAACGGGGAATGGCCCTGTTCGAGCTGCTGTACGCGGCGAAAAAATAAGTGCTCTGAAACGGGAGTTTGGACAGGGATAAAATCTGGAACAGCGGATAACCTCAAAATGGCAATTGAACGGATGAGCACGGTTAAGGACTGAAAAAACAAAGGCACCTTATCCTTCTGGCGCTTCACCAGTTGGGTGTCTGTGCATTTGGTTCACTTTTTTACAAATTCGCGTCACTTCGCGTACATTCGCGGCTATTTTATTAAGGATGGAATACATGGAACCGACCCCGCAGAAACCGACCTTTACCGAAGCCATGCGCTACTGGCTGAAGCTGGGCTTCATCAGCTTCGGCGGGCCCACGGGCCAGATCGCGATCATGCACCGGGACATCGTGGACCGCAAGAAATGGGTCGATGAGGAGCATTTTCTGCATGCCCTGAACTTCTGCATGCTGCTGCCCGGGCCAGAGGCCCAGCAGCTCGCCACCTACAACGGCTGGCTCCTGCACGGCATCCGCGGCGGCCTCGTGGCGGGCCTGCTCTTCGTCCTGCCCGCGGTGTTCATCCTCTGGGCGCTGGCATGGCTCTATGCCGCCTACGGCACGACCCCGACCGTGGCCGCTTTTTTCTACGGATTGAAGCCTGCCGTGGCCGCCATCGTGGCAGAGGCGGTGATCCGGATCGGCAAAAAATCGCTCAAGACGGGATTTCTGCTTGCCCTGGCCCTGGCGTCCTTCATCGGCATCTATTTCCTGCGCGTCCCCTTTCCGGTCATCGTGTTCAGCGCCGGACTGATCGGTTTCCTTGCAGGCGCCTACGCGCCCGGCCTGGTAGCGGCGCCGAACAAGAACAACAACAAGCCTGCCGCGGCAGCGGGAAACGCCGCTGATGACGTTCCGACGGGGTGGCTCAGGACGCTCGGCATACTCGGGACGGGCCTGGCCCTCTGGTTCCTGCCGATCATCCTTTTCGGCCTCGGGCGGGGATGGGACGATATCTTTGTGCAGATCGGCGTCCTGTTCACCAAGGCCGCCGTCGTCACCTTCGGCGGCGCCTATGCCGTGCTGGGCTATATCAGCCAGCAGGCCGTGGTCCAGCACGCCTGGATAACGCCGGAGCAGATGATGGACGGCCTGGGCCTGGCCGAGACAACGCCGGGGCCGCTGATCATGGTGAACCAGTTCGTGGCCTACCTCGCATCCTATCAGCATACGCCGGGCCTCTCCCCTGCCCTTGCAGGCGCCATAGGCGGTCTGCTCGCCACCTGGGTCACCTTTGTGCCTTCCTTCATCTGGATATTCCTCGGCGCGCCCTATGTGGAGCGGATCAGGGGCAACAGGAAGCTGGCCCTGGCCCTGGCGGCCATCACCGCCGCTGT